>CAYOBK010000079.1:0-5154 GCA_964402275.1 uncultured Bauldia sp. | reverse complement strand
GGCAGATCGCGTTCTACACCTTCGAGCGGAGGATCCATCTCGAGCGGCGGGAAGGCGAATTGACCAGCGACCGTCTCGGCGAGCTGTGGCTCGACGTGCAGAAAGAGAGCCTCGGAAGGGCGGTGCGGCTCGGCCAGGGCTATGAGACTTTCTGGAGCTACATCCCGCATTTCATCCACGCGCCGTTCTACGTCTACGCCTACGCCTTCGGAGACTGCCTGGTGAACTCGCTCTTCGCCGTCTATCAGTCGGCCGAGAAGGGCTTCCAGGAGAAATATCTCGACCTTCTCAAGGCCGGCGGCAGCAAGCATCACAAGGAACTCCTTGCGCCGTTCGGGCTCGACGCAACCGACCCCGCCTTTTGGGACAAGGGGCTCTCGATGATCGAGGGGATGATCGGCGAGCTCGAGGCGATGGAGGCGGGCGGCTAGTGGACCCGATTGCCCCGGCCGGCCGGTTTGGGCTATGAGCCCCTCGCAATGGCCCAACCGACGGAGGACGCCGCCCCATGGCGCACGATATTGAAGTATCTCAGGCAAGTGCCGCGGACCTCGCCGCGGATATGGAGCACCACCGCGATACCTATGCGGGGTTCTTCAACATCCTCAAATATTCGATCGTCGTGATCGCTATTGTCCTGGCGCTCCTTTTCTTCACGCTCAACTAGGCGAACCGGGCGGATCCCGCCGCGCCTCGCGACCGGCGCGCGCAAGCCATCAGGGATTTCGGCATGAAGATCGCCGTGCCGGCGCAGACGGCAGGGACGGAGCGCCGCGCCGCGGCGACGCCGGAAACCGTGAAGCGCTTTGCCGGGCTCGGCGCGGACGTTGCCGTCGAGGCCGGTGCGGGCGCGGCATCGAGTTTTCCCGACGAGCAATATGCCGAGGCCGGCGCGAAAGTGCTGAAGACCGCCGCATCGGTGGTCAAGGACGCCGATATCGTGCTGGTGGTCGGGCGCCCCAAACCGGCGTTGCTCGGCGGTTCCGCCAAGGGCGCGCTGGTTATCGGCCTCATGCATCCCTACGACCACAAGGACGAGATCGCGACGCTCGCCGAAACCGGCGCTTCACTGTTCGCGATGGAACTCCTGCCCCGCATTACCCGGGCGCAGTCGATGGACGTGCTGTCGAGCCAAGCGAACCTCGCCGGCTATCAGTCGGTCATCGACGCGGCCGAGGTCTATGACCGGGCGCTGCCGATGATGATGACGGCGGCCGGGACGATCCCGGCGGCGCGGGTATTCGTGATGGGCGCCGGTGTCGCCGGGCTGCAGGCGATCGCCACCGCCAAACGCCTCGGCGCCGCGGTGTCGGCCACCGACGTCCGGCCGGCGGCCAGGGAACAAGTCGAAAGTCTCGGCGCCAAATTCATCGCCGTCGAGGATGACGAGTTCAAGCAGGCAGAGACCGCCGGCGGCTACGCCAAGGAAATGAGCAAGGAATACCAGGCCAAGCAGGCCGAGCTGGTCGCGGCGCATATCGCCAAGCAGGACATCGTGGTGACGACCGCGCTGATCCCCGGCCGGCCGGCGCCTCGCCTGGTATCGAAGGCGATGGTCAAATCGATGAAGCCGGGCTCCGTGGTGGTCGATCTTGCGGTCGAACGCGGCGGCAATGTCGAAGGCTCGAAGGCGGGCGAGACGGTCGAATTGAACGGCGTGACGATCGTCGGCCATCTGAACGTGCCGAGCCGGATTGCGGCCACCGCCTCGGCGCTTTATGCGCGGAATCTTTATGCTTTCGCCGAGACGCTGATCGACCGGGAGAAGCACGTGGTGGCGGTCAAATACGACGACCAACTCGTCAAGGCGACGCTGCTCACGCGCGACGGCAAGGTCGTCCATCCGATGTTCGCCGGCGGTTGAGGAGCAAGCCATGAACGACAGCATCGTGGTGATCGCGCAGGCCGAGGGGGGCGGATCGGCAGTCGCGGAGGCAATCGAACAGGCCGTCAATGTCGCGGCCGCGGGCGCGGTCGATCCGTTCGTATTCCAGTTGTCGATCTTCGTCCTGGCGATTTTCGTCGGCTACTACGTCGTCTGGTCGGTGACGCCGGCGCTGCATACGCCGCTGATGAGCGTCACCAACGCCATCTCCTCGGTGATCGTCGTCGGCGCGCTGCTCGCCGTCGGCACCGAAGTGGCGCCGCTCCTCGCCGGCGCGGGCGAGGGGGGCAATCCCGGCTTCGCGCGGATGCTCGGCGGCGTGGCGCTGGCGATCGTCGCCGTCAACATCGTCGGCGGCTTCATGGTCACGCAGCGGATGATCAGCCTCTACAAGAAGAAACCGAAGGCCGGGCAAAGCTGATGTCGGCCGAACTGACGGCACTTCTCTATCTCGTCGCCGGAGCGCTGTTCATCCTGGCGCTCCGCGGCCTGTCGAGTCCGGAGACGGCGCGGCGTGGCAATCTCCTCGGGATGCTCGGCATGGCGATTGCGGTGGTGACGACGCTCGCCAACGCGTCGCCGACATTCGGCACGCTCGCGCTGATCGCCGGGCTGTTCGCGGCCGGCGGCGCCGTCGGCGCCGTGGTGGCGCGGCGGATCGCGATCACCGCGATGCCGCAACTGGTGGCGGCGTTCCACAGCCTGGTCGGCCTCGCGGCGATCCTCGTCGCGGCGGCGGCGCTCTATGCGCCATCCGCCTTCGGCATCGGCGTCCCCGGCGACATCCACGGCCAGAGCCTGATCGAGATGTCGATCGGCGTCGCCATCGGCGCGGTCACCTTCACCGGTTCGATCATCGCCTTCCTCAAGCTCGACGGCCGGATGTCGGGAAAGCCGATCCTCCTGCCGGGGCGGCACCTCATCAATATCGGCCTTGCGGTGCTCCTCGTGGCGCTGATCGTCGCCTTCGTGGTGGCGGAGAGCCCTCTCTTGTTCTGGCTGATTACCGCGACCGCCCTCGCCATCGGCCTTCTCCTGATCGTCCCGATCGGCGGCGCCGACATGCCGGTGGTGATCTCGATGCTGAACTCCTATTCGGGCTGGGCGGCGGCCGGCATCGGCTTCACCCTCGCCAATACCGCGCTGATCATCACCGGCGCGCTGGTCGGCTCGTCGGGCGCGATTCTCTCCTACATCATGTGCCGCGGCATGAACCGCTCCTTCATCTCGGTGATCCTTGGCGGTTTCGGCGGCGAGGCGGCGGCAGCGGCCGGCGGCGAGGAGCAGCGGCCGGTCAAGATCGGCTCTGCCGAGGACGCGGCGTTCCTCCTCACGAACGCCAACCGCGTGATCATCGTGCCGGGCTACGGCATGGCCGTCGCGCAGGCGCAGCACGCGCTCCGCGAGATGGCCGATGCGCTGAAGGACGAGGGCGTCGGCGTCCGGTACGCGATCCATCCGGTTGCGGGGCGGATGCCCGGGCACATGAATGTTCTCCTCGCCGAAGCGAGCGTTCCCTATGACGAGGTGTTCGAGCTCGAAGAGATCAACTCGGATTTCGCGCGGTGCGACATCGCCTTCGTGATCGGCGCCAATGACGTCACCAATCCCTCGGCCAAGGACGACTCTACGTCGCCGATCTACGGCATGCCGGTGCTGGAGGTGTGGAAGGCGGGAACGGTGATGTTCGTCAAGCGCTCGCTGGCGTCGGGCTATGCCGGCATCGACAATCCGCTGTTCTATCGCGACAACACGCTGATGCTTCTCGGCGACGCCAAGAAGATGGTCGAATCGATCGTGCGGGCGCTTTAGCCGGCGTCGCGTCCGGGTTGCGCTCATGCTAGCCTTCGGCAGGAGGCTCGCATGGCCGACACCGGGAAATCGACCGATAAAACGGCCGCTGCGCGCCGCGCGAACAAACGCGCCGTCGTCCTCATCCACGGCATGGGCAACCAGTCGCCGATGGCGACGCTTCGCGGTTTCGTCGAAGCCGTGTGGACGACCGACGATTCGCTCGGCGGACAGCACCGGCGGGAAACCTGGGCGGTTCCCGATACCGCGCTCGGCAGCCACGAGCTGAAACGCATCGCGACGCGGGCCGACGGCACGGGAATCCGCACCGACTTCTTCGAGTTCTACTGGGCGCATCTGATACACAGCACCCGGCTGTCGAGCGTGTTGTGGTGGGTGAAGCATCTCCTGTTCAGGCGGCTTCGTCGCGTTCCGTCCGAGGTGCGGTCGCGCTGGTTCCTCGCCTGGGCGGCGGCGATCCTGCTTGCGCTGGCAGTTGCGTGGATGGCCTGGTCGGCGCTCGCGCTGGTCGGGCCGTTCGCGATCATTCGGCCCTGGCTCCATCTTGCCAGCGCCGTCGTCCTCGGTTCCTCTGGTTTCTCAGGCACCGGATTCTGATCGAGGTCATCGGCGACGCGGCGCGATATCTCACAGCGTCGCCGGAGAACATCGCCGCCCGGGCTGCGATCCGCGATGCCGGCGTCCGCCTGGTGCGCGCGCTGCACAAGGGCGGCTACGACCGCATCATCATCGTTGGCCACAGCCTCGGTTCGGTGATCGGCTACGACATCATCGGAATCTACTGGACCGAGATCCGCAACAGTCTGGCGCACGACTCGCAGGCCGAGCGAGCGTCGCTGACGGCGATCGAGGAAGCGGCCGCCGCCATGCGCCGGGCATCGCCGCCGATGCCGCAGTCGGATTATCGGAACGCGCAGCGAGCCTATGGGCGCAAGCTCGACGAAATCTCCGGCGGCCGCTGGCGGATCAGCGATTTCGTAACGCTCGGCTCGCCGCTGGCGCATGCGCATGTCCTGCTCGTCGACGATTCGGAACGGCCGCTCGCCAGCGAAAATCGCGCAGGCCGAGGGCTGGCTCGGCGATCGCTTCGGGCTACAGAAGCCCGACGCGGACAAGACGGCGTTCGAGCGGGTGGCGACGCTGTTCGGCGTGCGCGCAAGTCAGCGTGAGTTCCCGGTGTCGCCGCCGCAAACCGAAACCGGCGACGAATTCTCCTACAGGCCGGAGGCGAACAAGGCGCGCCGTCTCCTCCATCATGCCGCGCCGTTCGCGCCGGTCCGCTGGACGAACATCTTCGCGAAGTTCAAGCGCGGTCTCCTCGGCGACCCGATCGGCGGGCCGGTTGGGCCGGTGTTCGGTCCGGGCGTCAAGGACGTCCCGCTCGACGGCGGTGCTGCGTCGGGCTTCTTCGCGCACGGCGTTTACTGGCGGCCGCCGAGCGGCGGCGCGGAAATTCC
>CAYOBK010000078.1:0-1818 GCA_964402275.1 uncultured Bauldia sp. | reverse complement strand
GAGTCTGAGGTCGGCGCTGCTGAGAATGTCGATCGGCGTGCCGATCACAGGATATTCGCGGATGCCGCGCTGGAACCGGTCTGACTGGCCGGGTGCGCCTCGCGCGATCTCGCCGAGAAGGTCGACATCGGCCATTGTGCGGCTCTTGGATTCCCCTTCCTGCCGGTTGACCGCGGTGACTACCGCGACCACCGCGGACCTGTCCGAGCGGATCTCGAGCAGTTTACCTACCGTCAAGACATTGGATGCCTCGGCTTCGAGGCTAACTTTAGCGTGTGAACCATCGACCGCGATCACACGACCGCGGGCGAGTTCGCTGGGCATGGGGGCGATCTCGTTCAAAGCCGAACTCCCGAAGATTTTGGCGCCGTGACAAGGCCGTCGATTGCGGCCGGATCGGCAATCATAGGGTGAACTTCGCCACCTTTGGGTTAATCCGCGGGCCCGATTGGATCGGTCGGATCAACGCTTTGCTAAGATTTGGGCGGTCACGGCGCTCCGTCGCCGCCGATAGACTAATCTTCGATGATAATTCGCGGCGCCGCCCGCCGCCCGCCGCCCGCGAGGGCGCGAAGCTCCCCGTCTACTGCCGCCGCGATCTGCTTGAAGGCCGTCGCCGGCGACCCGTCCGGATCGGCGGCGATCACCGGCACGCCGGCGTCCGACCGTTCACGGATCGCGATGTCGAGCGGGATTTCGCCGAGGAAGGGCACGCCGAGCCTCCCGGCCTCCAGGCGCGCGCCGCCATGGCCGAAGAGATCGGTCCTCTCGCCGCAATGAGGGCAGATGAAGGTGCTCATATTCTCGACGATTCCGAGCACGGGGACGTCGACCCGGCGGAACATCGCAAGGCCTTTCCGGGCATCGATAAGCGCCAGATCCTGCGGCGTGGAGACGATCACCGTTCCGGCAAGCGGCACTTGCTGAGCCATGGTGAGCTGCGCGTCGCCGGTTCCCGGGGGCATGTCGACCACGAGGATGTCGAGCTCGCCCCAGGCCACCTCGCGCAGCATCTGGGTCAAGGCCGAGATCACCATCGGCCCGCGCCAGATCATCGGCGTTCCCTCCGCGACGAGGAACCCCATCGACATGACCTTCAGGCCGTGCACCTCCAGCGGCTTCATCGTGCGCCCCTCGAGCTTCTCCGGCCTGCCGCTGATCCCAAGCAGGCGGGGGAGGGACGGGCCGTAAATGTCGGCGTCGAGGATGCCGACCGAATGCCCGAGCGCCTGAAGACCCAGCGCGAGGTTGACCGCTACCGTCGATTTCCCGACGCCGCCCTTGCCGCTGGCGACCGCGATGATCGCACCGATTCCCGGGACGGCGGCCCTTGCGCCCGCGACCGGCTGACGCGACCGCGGTCGAGGGGCCGCCGCCGGCGACGCTGCGGGCGCGGGGCCAGCCGCGTCGGCGGTTAGAACGACCGTCGCCGTCTCGACGCCGGCGACCCCCCGGACCGCTTCCTCGGCCCGGGCGCGCACGGGCTCCATCTCGCCGGCGCGCGCCGGATCGGTGGTGATCGAAAGCGTGACCTTGGCGCCCTCGACGATCACGTCGGAAACCAGTCCGAGCGAGACGATATCGCCGCCCTGCGCCGGATCGTCGACCGTTCGCAGGCGCTCCAAAACGGCTTCCCGATTGACCTTGGTCATCCTTGCGCTCATTCGATGGCGAAGGCGCGAGATAGTGCCGCAGAACCGCAAGGTCAAACAGGGCGGGGGCCGGGCATGAAACGGGCGACGGGGGGCGCGGCGGCGGTGCTGACCGAACTTGCTGCCCTCGGTTCGGCCGAGAACCGGGCCGGAATGGCGCGTTTCG
>CAYOBK010000077.1:0-4924 GCA_964402275.1 uncultured Bauldia sp. | reverse complement strand
GCCCGCGCCCCGTGTTTGTCTTCATGATCAACGGCGCCAAGGAAAAGGCTCCGGCCGCTGCTTTAGGGTTGATCAATCGTTTAGCGGCAGTTCAATAGTTCGTGAGAATCTTCGGTAGTTACCGACGGTTAACCGCTTCTTTCCACCTTGTTCCGATGGAAGCCAAAGAAGAGGAGCTGATCGATCCGGGTCCGGGCGAGCGTCGCCGTTCGCCCCGCCATCGGACGCTCAAGGGCGCATTGGTGGTGTTCGGCAATCGTCAGCGCGTGCTGGATTGCCTGATCCGCAACGTCTCGGACGGCGGCGCGAAGATCTCGCTCGAGTCGACCCGCGACGTGCCGGAGACCTTCGAGTTGCTGGTGCCGCGGGAGCACGTCATCGTGTCGGCGCGCGCGGTCTGGCGAACCGACCACGAGATCGGTCTTGAGACCATCGGCCCGTGGCGGCCGCATGTCGGCGAAGGATAGCTGAGGCGGGCCAAGCCCATCGATCGCCCGGATGGTGGACTTCCGCCCCGGCCGCCACTAGTTTCAATTCACTCAAAACTGGACGGCGTGATGGACTACGGGTCGGTGTTCGCCTCGGCGATTGACGCTCTGCACTCGGAAAATCGGTACAGGGTCTTTGCGGATCTGGAGCGGATTGCCGGGAGGTTCCCCAAGGCGATCTGGCGGTCGGGCGGCCGGGCCCGCGAGATAACCGTGTGGTGCTCCAATGATTATCTTGGGATGGGCCAGCATCCGAAGGTGCTGGATGCGCTGGCCGATACGGCGCGGCGGATGGGCGTCGGCGCCGGCGGGACCCGCAATATCTCCGGCACCAACCACCCGCTGATCGAACTCGAGGCGGAGCTTGCCGACCTCCACCACAAGGAAGGCGCCCTTGTCTTCACGTCGGGCTTCGTGTCGAACGAGGCGGCGATTTCGACGGTGGCCAAGCTGCTGCCCGATTGCCTCATCCTTTCCGACGAACTCAACCACGCTTCGATGATTGCCGGCATAAGCGGCTCGCGCGTGGAGAAGAAGATTTTCCATCACAACGATGTTGTGCATCTCGAAGAGTTGCTTGCGGGCGCCGGCAAGGAGCGGGCCAAGCTGATCGTCTTCGAGTCCATCTATTCGATGGACGGCGACGTCGCTCCGGTCGGAAAGATCGCCGATCTCGCCGAGGAATATCGCGCAATGACCTATGTCGACGAGGTGCACGCCGTCGGCATGTATGGCGTGCGCGGCGCCGGCATCTGCGAGCGAGACGGCGTCATGGAGCGGATCGACATCATCGAGGGCACGCTGGCCAAGGCCTTCGGTACGCTCGGCGGGTACGTGACCGGATCGGCCTCCGTCGTTGACGCCATCCGCTCCTACGCGCCGGCCTTCATCTTCACCACCGCGCTGCCGCCCGGCCTCGCGGCCGCGGCGACCGCATCGATCCGCCACCTCAAAGCGTCACAGGCCGAACGGGAACAGCAGCGGATCGCCGTCCGCCAGACGCAGCAATTGCTGTCAACCCTCGGCCTGCCGGTCTGGGTGGCGGATACCCATATCGTGCCGATCATGGTCGGCGACCCCGACCTTTGCCGCCGCGCGAGCGAAATGCTGCTGGAAGAGCACGGCATCTACATCCAGCCGATCAACTTCCCGACCGTGCCACGCGGGACCGAGCGGCTCCGAATCACGCCGACGCCGTTCCACGATCAGGCCCTGATCGAGGAGCTTGGCGTCGCCCTGGTGTCGGTCTGGCGCAAACTGGGCATGGAGCTATCGAAGGAAACGGCATCTCGCGTGGCCGCCGAGGCGCACGGCGCGGTGTGACCGCCGCCCCTATTTCGCCTGCGCCTTCAGGAGGTCGCGGATCTCTCCGAGCAGCACCTCCTCGTTCGGCGGCGGCGGCGGCGCGGCCGGCGCCTCTTCCCGCTGACGGCGGAGCCGGTTCATGCCCTTTACGACCATGAACAATACCCAGGCGGTGATCAGGAAGCTGATCAGCACGTTGATGAAGTTGCCGTAGGCGATGGTTGCGCCCACCTCCTGGGCGGCGGCAAGCGTGCCCTGGCGCTCGCCGGACAGCTGAATGAAGAGATTGGAAAAGTCGGTTCCGCCGGTTATCCAGCCAATGATCGGCGTGAAGATGTCCTGAACGATCGAATTGACCAGCGCGCCGAAGGCGGCGCCGATGATCACGCCGATCGCCAGATCGACCATGTTGCCCTTCATCGCGAATTCGCGAAATTCCTTCAGCATCGTGTCGCCTCCTTAAGGAACGCGTTGATTCTGATCGATAATCCGAGAAACGCCGCGCGGCAAGCGGCAACCTTCCATGGCTCAGCTGCCGACGTAGTGGAGGTCGACGGAACGGCCGGAGACGTGCCGTCGGTGCTCGATCAAGTAGACCGCCTGCCAGGTGCCCAGGACAAGCTTCCCCTCCCGCAGCGGGATCGCCAGGGACGTATCGGTCAGGGCGGATTTCACATGCGCCGGCATGTCGTCCGGTCCTTCGGCGGCGTGCCGCCAGGGCGCGCCCTCAGGCGCCAGCCGATCAAGCGCGGCGAGGAGATCGATACGAACATCGGGATCGGCGTTTTCCTGGATCGACAGTGAAGCCGACGTGTGGCGCATGAAGATCGTGACGACGCCGTCCTCGAAGCCATGCCGATCCAGCCAAGCCACGATGGCGGCGGTGAGGTCGTAGAAGCCCGGTTTTCCCGTCTCTATCGCAAGCGTCGCTGCCGCCTGGCGCGAGGGCGCGGCCAATTCGCGCTCGTTCTTGATCGAGATTCGCGACATGATGCTCCTCGCGCCAGCAGCTGGCGACTTCTGGCATCGAAGCCGAAGGCAGGCAAGCCGCGTTGAGTACGTCCTTTCCCCCAAGCGTCGCCACGGATGATTTAGCCTCGACCGCGGAGTCGCTGCTGCCGTCCGCCTTTCGCGTGTGGTTTGCGGACAGGGGTTGGACACCGCGGCAGCATCAGCTGCAGCTGCTGAGGAACGCCGGGCGCGGGCTGTCGACGCTGCTGATCGCGCCGACCGGCGCCGGCAAGACGCTGGCCGGATTTCTCCCCTCGCTCGTGGCGCTCTCGAATGCCAAATCAAACGATGCCGGCGGAAGCATCCATACGCTCTACATCTCGCCGCTGAAGGCGCTCGCGGTCGATATCGCCCGTAACCTCGAGGCGCCGGTCTCCGAGATCGGGCTCAACATCCGGCTCGAGACGCGCACCGGCGACACGCCTCAGCACAAGCGCCAAGGGCAGCGATACGATCCGCCGCAGATCCTCTTGACGACGCCGGAGCAGCTTGCGCTCTTGCTTGCATCGGCCGACGCCGGCCGGATCTTCGCCGGACTGAGGACGATCATCCTTGACGAACTGCATTCGCTGGTCACCTCGAAGCGCGGCGATCTGCTTGCGCTCGGCATAGCGCGCCTGCGCAGGCTCTCCCGCGATCCCGTCACCATCGGACTGTCGGCCACCGTGGCGCAACCGGACGAGCTTCGCGCGTGGCTGGTCGCCCAGCCGGCGGACGGCGATACGCCGCGCCCGCCGGCCCGTGCCGAGCTGATCACCGTCGAGGGCGGCGCGAAGCCGCACATCACGATCCTCGAATCCGAGGAACGCATTCCGTGGTCGGGACATTCGGCGCGCTACTCCTATGGCGACGTCATGGACGCGATCGCGGCGCATCGGATGTCGCTGATCTTCGTCAACACGCGCAGCCAGGCCGAGCTGATCTTCCAGTCGCTGTGGCGCCTGAACCGCAACGACCTGGCGATCGCGCTGCATCACGGCTCGCTCGACGTCGGACAGCGGCGCAAGGTCGAAGCGGCGATGGCGGCCGGCGAACTCCGTGCCGTGGTCTGCACGTCGACGCTCGACCTCGGCATCGACTGGGCCGATGTCGATCTGGTGATCCACGTCGGCGCGCCCAAAGGCGCGAGCCGCCTGGCGCAGCGAATCGGGCGTGCCAACCACCGGCTGGACGAGCCATCCAAGGCTCTGCTGGTTCCGGCGAATCGATTCGAAGTGCTCGAATGCCGCGCCGCGCTCGACGCCAACTATCTCGGCGCGCAGGACACGCCGCCGATCAGGCCCGGCGGGCTCGATGTGCTGGCGCAGCACGTTCTCGGCATGGCCTGCGCCGAGCCGTTCGACCTCGAGGCGCTCCACAACGAGGTCCGTTCCGCGGCGCCCTATGCGTCGCTGAGTTGGGGGACCTATGAGCGCGTCGTCGATTTCGTCGCCACCGGCGGCTACGCGCTCCGCAGCTACGACCGCTACGCAAAGATCCGCCGAGGCAAGGACGGCCTGTGGCGCGTGGCGAGCCCACGGATCGCGCAGCAGTACCGGCTCAATGTCGGCACGATCATCGAGGCGCCGCTGCTCAACGTTCGGCTCACGCGGATGAGCAAGGGCGGCGTGCCGCTCCGTGGCGGGCGCAGCCTCGGCAAGATCGAGGAATACTTCATCGAGACGCTCGCCCCCGGCGACACTTTCCTCTTCGCCGGACAAGTGCTCGCCTTCGCCGGCATCCGCGACAACGAGGTGATCGCGGCGCGGACGCGGGACGAGACGCCGAAGATCCCGCTCTATGCCGGCGGCAAGTTCCCGCTCACCACCTATCTCGCAGACGGTGTCAGGCATCTCATTGCCGAGCCGGACTCCTGGTCGCGCCTCCCCGACCCGGTGTCCGACTGGCTACGGCTGCAGCAGGAGAAGTCGGCGCTGCCGCAGCCGGGACAACTCCTCGTCGAGACGTTCCCGCGCGGTGCCCGCTACTATCTCGTCGCCTATCCGTTCGAGGGCCGTCTGGTCCATCAAACGCTCGGTATGCTCCTCACCCGCCGCCTCGAACGCGCGGGGCTGAAGCCGACCGGCTTCGTTGCCACCGACTATTCGATGGCCGCCTGGGGGCTCGAAAATATCGGCGGC
>CAYOBK010000076.1:0-5456 GCA_964402275.1 uncultured Bauldia sp. | reverse complement strand
GCGTGGATGATCCATTGCATCGCGGTCGGCAGGCCCTGGAGAGGGAAGAGCGCGCCGGAAAGGAAGAACAGCGGCATCACCAGGAAATTCATGATCAGCTGGAAGCACCGCCGTTCCGAAGGCGGTGAACATGATGGAAATCAGCGCCATCACGACAACCGCCACCGGGACCAGCGCCCAGTTCTCCGGCCGGAAGCCGATCGCCAGCGTCGCCAGAAACACAAGGAGGCCTTGCGCCACCGATACCGTCGCGCCGCCGAGCGTCCGGCCGATCATGATTGCCGAGCGCGGGACGGGGGCCACCAGCGTCTCCTTGAGGAAACCGAACTGCCGGTCCCAGATCACCTCCATCCCGGTGAAGATCGAGGAAAAGATGATGCTCATTCCGATTATGCCGGGCGCCAGGAACTGGATGTAGCTTCCTTGTCCGGCCGCTTCGAACACGGCGCTGAAGCCGTAGCCGAAGGCCAGAAGGAAGAACAAGGGCTGGGCGAGGGAGCCAATGACGCGGCTGCGCGACCGGAGGAAACGCAGCATCTGCCGCCGCCACATCACCGCGATCGCCCGCGGCATTGCGCCCTCCGTGCCGAACCGCGGCGGCATTGCCAGGGAGGTTTCGCTCATCGCCTGATCGCCCGCCTGATCATCCGCATCCGGTCGAGCGGCGTTGCCGCCTCCTCCCGGATCGTCTTGCCGGTGAGCGCCAGAAACGCGTCTTCAAGCGAGGCGGTCTCGGTCTCGGCCTTCAGATCGGACGGCGTCCCCGATGCGATGATCTTGCCGTGGTCGATGACGGCGATGCGCTGGGCGACGCGTTCGGCCTCCTCCATGTAATGCGTTGAGAAGAACACCGTCGTGCCCTGGGTCTCGTTCAATTGGCGCAGATAGGCCCAGGTCTGGTTGCGCGTCTGCGGATCGAGCCCGAGCGTCGGCTCGTCGAGAAGGATGATCTCCGGCAGATGGAGGAGCCCGCGCGCGATCTCGAGGCGACGCCGCATGCCTCCCGAATATTCCTTGACGTAGCTGTTCCGGCGTTCGTCGAGGTCGACGAATTTCAGCAGCGCGTCAATCCGCTCGCGCCGGATCTTCCGCGGCATGCCGTAGAGGATGCCGTGGAATTCCAGGTTCTCCCAAGCGGTTAGCTCCTCGTCGAGGCTCGGGTCCTGAAAGACGATGCCGAAGGAGAGCCGCGTCGCGTCGGCGTCGGCCACCGGGTCGTGGCCGTTGATCCGGATCGTCCCGCCGCTCGGCCGCAGCAGCGTCGTCAGCATCTTGATGGTGGTCGATTTCCCGGCGCCGTTCGGACCGAGAAAGGCGAAGATCTCGCCGCGCTTGATGGAGAAGGTGATGTCGTCGACCGCCTTGAGGTCCCCGAAGCTCTTGCTGAGCGCGACGACCTCGATACTGTTGCCGGCGGTGACGTCGCTTTCGTCGTCCATGACCTGCCCCGCGGGCGCCGAGGCGGCGGGTCGAGTGGCGCGTCGCCGGCGTTCGGACAGAGATAGGTCGCGGCTGCGGCGGTTGGAAGAGCAATCGCCCTCGAAAGCGCCGTCGCGCCGGCTTTGGCCTACCGCTCCGCGGGCCTCGGCACCCGGCGGAAAAGCCGAGGATATTCGATCGACGGACAGCGGTCGACGACCACCTTCAGGCCGGCAGAAGCGGCGCGATCGGTCGCGGCAGGGTTAACGATGTCGAGCTGGGTCCAGATGTATTTCGGACGCGGCGACAAGGCGAGGATCTCGTCGACGAGCCCGGGCAAGGCTTCGGACCGGCGGAACACGTCGACCATGTCGACGGGCTCCGGGATGTCGGCAAGTCGCGCGTAGACGCGCTGCCCGGCGATCTCCTTCCCGGCATGCCCCGGATTGACCGGGATCGCATGGTAGCCGGCGGCGAGAAGGAATTGCAGCACGCCGTGACTCGGCCGGACCGGTTTCGGACTCGCGCCGACCACGGCGATCGTCCTCGCCCGGCCGAGCACTTCGCGGATCAGGTCGTCGTCGGGATAGCCGAGCGGTTCGAGCCGATCTGTCATCGACCGATGCCAGTTTGGTGTGGTATTATCTTACCGCCTCGATATCGCATTGATTTCTCATACATTCGGTCGGCCAAGGGTGCTTGACCTTGCCAAGCCCGCCGCCTATACAGCGCGCTCTCGGACCGGCGCGACCTCGCGCGACGGCGGCTTCACGGATTTCTTCGGTGACATCGAGCAAGACATACTCGGCCAAGCCCGCCCATATTCAAAAGAAATGGGTGCTGATCGACGCCGAAGGCCTCGTCGTCGGCCGGTTGGCGACGCTCGTAGCCGGCCGGCTCCGCGGCAAGCACCGGCCGAACTACACCCCACATGTCGATTGCGGCGACAACGTCATCATTGTCAACGCGGACAAGGTGGCGCTCACCGGCCACAAGCTCGCGCAGAAGCGCTATTACCGCCATTCGGGCTATCCCGGCGGGATCAAGGAGCGAACCGCCGGCGAGGTGCTCCAGGGCCGGTTCCCGCAGCGGATCATCGAGAAGGCGGTGGAGCGCATGCTCCCCGACGGACCGCTCGGCCGGCAACAGCTCAGGAACCTCAAGGTCTACTCCGGATCGCAGCACCCGCATGCGGCGCAGCAGCCGGAAATCATCGATATCGCATCGCTCAACCGCAAGAATGTGAGGCACGCCTAGCCGATGGCCGATCTCCAGTCACTGCAGGACCTCAAGCCGCCTGAGGGGGCGACCCCGACGGCGCCGGTCTATGTCCAGAAGCTCGATGCCAAGGGCCGTGCTTATGCAACCGGCAAGCGGAAGGACGCGGTGGCGCGGGTCTGGGTAGCGCCGGGCTCGGGGCGCATTTTCGTCAACGACAAGGACTTCAAAGAGTATTTCGCACGGCCGGTGCTGCAGATGATCGTGCAGCAGCCGCTCGCCGCGGCCAATCGCGCCACGCAATATGACATCCGCGCCACCGTCTCCGGCGGCGGATTGTCGGGCCAGGCCGGAGCGCTCCGGCACGGACTGTCGCAGGCGCTCACCCGCTACGAGCCGGATCTGCGACCGGTGCTGAAGAAAGGCGGCTTCCTCACCCGCGACGCGCGCGTGGTGGAGCGCAAGAAATACGGACGCCGCAAGGCACGCCGCAGCTTCCAGTTCTCGAAACGCTGACGAGAAGCGTGCAGAGCCGAGCGGGGCGGGCCAACGGTCCGCCCTTTCGGTATTGTCCGCCGGCAAGGCCGCCGCGGAGGGACGAAGATGAGCAACAAGATCAGAATCGGCGTGTTGGGCGCGTCCGGCTACACCGGCGCCGATCTGGTGCGGCTTGCGCTCCGCCACCCGGCGATCGAGATCGCGCTCCTCACCGCGTCCACCCACGCCGGGAAGCCGATGGCGGAGGTGTTTCCGCATTTCGCCTTTTCCGATCTCCCGGATCTCGTCACGGTCGAGGACGCCGATTGGTCGACGGTGGACGCGGTGTTCTGCGGCCTGCCGCATGGAACGACCCAGGAGATCGCCGCGGCCATCCTCGGCCGGCATCAGACGGTCAAGCTGATCGACATGTCGGCGGACTTTCGGCTGCGTAACCCGGCCGTTTACGCGCAGTGGTACGGGCACGAGCACCGGGCGCTGCCGCTGCAGGCCGAGGCGGTGTACGGGCTGACCGAACACTACCGCGACGAGATCGCGGCGGCGCGCCTCGTCGCCTGCCCCGGCTGCTATCCGACCGCGGCGCTTTTGGCGCTCATTCCGCCGGCTCGTGCGGGCGCAATCGATGCCGGCGACATCATCATCGACGCCAAGTCCGGCGTCACCGGCGCCGGACGCGGGCTCAAGCAGAGCATCCTGTTCTCCGAAGCCGGCGAGGGCCTCTCGCCCTACTCGGTCGCGCAACACCGGCACGCGCCGGAAATCGAGCAGGAAATCGGCAAGGCGGCAGAGGCTGACGTGGTCGTCAATTTTACGCCGCATCTCATCCCGATGAGCCGCGGCGAGCTGTGCACCAGCTATGTGCGCCTCGCAACGAGTGCCAGCGCGGACGATCTCCGCGCACTCCTCACCGAGGCATACCGGAACGAGCCCTTCGTTCACGTCGCCGACGCCGGCGTGACGCCGAAGACGCAGAATGTGCGCGGCTCGAACCACGTGCAGATCGGCGTCTTCGCCGACCGCATCCACGGCCGCGCGATCATCGTCTCGACGCTCGACAATCTCGTCAAAGGCTCCGCCGGTCAGGCGATCCAGAACTTCAATCTGATGTTCGGCCTCGACGAGACCGAGGGGCTCATGCAGTTGCCGTTGTTTCCTTAGCTGCGGATCGGGATCGGGTCGCTCATGCCGCGGCGGTGCATGATGACGCCGGCGAGCAGGACGAATGCCAGGAACTGGTGCGCCAGAGCGAGCGAGATCGGCACGCTCGATACGACGGCGGCGATGCCGAGGAAGACCTGGAGCGCGACCAGCGCCACGAGTCGGTAGGACGAGAACGCAGTGCGGCTCCCCGGCATGCGCCGCGAGAGCCAAGTCGCCTGAGCGATCACCAGGATTGCAATGCCGTAGGCGATGACCCGGTGGAGGAAGTGAACGGTGGTCGCCTCGTCGTCGAAAAGAAGCGTCGGGATCATCTGACCCTGCATCGTCGGCCAGTCGTTTGCGATGAGGCCGGCGTTGAGTCCGGCGACCAGCCCGCCGAAATAGATCTGCAGGAAGACGAGGACAATGAGGAGGTTGGCAAGGCCCCTGACGCCGGGCGCGATGTCCAGCGTGCCCGGCCGAGGCGGCCGCAACCCGCGCGCCACCCAGATGAGGTAGGCGAAGATCAGCGACGCAAGGATGAGATGGATGGCGAGCCGGTACGGGCTGACGTCGGTCCGTTCGGTAAGCCCGCTCGCCACCATCCACCAGCCGGCAGCGCCCTGAAGACCGCCCATGACGAAGATGGCCACGAGCCGGGGCCAAAGGCTCCGCTCGATGCGGCCGGTTGCCCAGAACCACAAGAACGGCACGAGGAAAACAATGCCGATCACCCGCCCGAGCAGGCGATGGCTCCACTCCCACCAGTAGATCGCCTTGAACTCGGCGAGCGTCGTGCCGAGGTTGATCTCCTGATACTCGGGGATTTGCTGGTACTTGGCGAACTCCTCCTGCCACTCGCTTTCATTGAGCGGCGGGATCACGCCGTGGATAGGCTCCCATTCGGTGATCGAAAGGCCGGACTCGGTCAGCCGCGTCGCGCCGCCAACGACGACCATCGCCAGCACCATCGCGGCGATGGCGTAGAGCCAAATACGGATCGCCCGGCGATCGCGGAGGCGGTCGCGGCCGGCGACGGTGGGCGCGGTGTGCGAGGCGATGCTCACGATGGTTCCCTTGCGGCCGCCTTAAGCCGTCGACCCGCGGGGGGCAATATCGACGGCTGCGGCAGAATACCTTAAACGGCGGGAGGGCGCCTTTTTTGGCCGCCCGGAACGGGG
>CAYOBK010000075.1:0-5206 GCA_964402275.1 uncultured Bauldia sp. | reverse complement strand
GCGCAGACGTCTTCGAGAGCGGAATGGACGCGCGAACACTAGACAAGAAGCGATTGCCGAGCCGGCACGTGACGGAGGGGCCGACGCGCGCCCCGCACCGGTCCTATTACTACGCGATGGGGCTGAGCTCGGAGCAGATCCATCAGCCCTTCGTCGGCGTCGCGACCTGCTGGAACGAGGCGGCTCCCTGCAACATCTCGCTGATGCGACAGGCGCAGGCGGTTAAGCTCGGCGTCGCCGCCGCCAACGGCACGCCTCGTGAGTTCTGCACCATTACCGTTACCGACGGCATCGCCATGGGCCATCAGGGCATGAAGGCCTCGCTGGTCTCGCGCGAGGTGATTGCCGACTCCGTCGAGCTGACGATTCGCGGTCATGGCTATGACGCGCTCGTCGGGATGGCCGGCTGCGACAAGTCGCTGCCCGGGATGATGATGGCGATGTGTCGGCTCAACGTGCCGTCGGTGTTCATTTACGGCGGCTCGATCCTCCCCGGCACGTTCAAAGGGAAGGACGTCACGGTGGTCGACGTCTTCGAGGCAGTCGGCCTGCACTCGGTCGGCAAGATGTCGACGGAGGATCTCGACGAGCTCGAGCGCGTCGCTTGCCCGTCGGCCGGCGCCTGCGGCGGCCAGTTCACCGCCAACACCATGGCCTGCGTCTCCGAGGCGATCGGCCTGGCGTTGCCATATTCGTCCGGCGCGCCGGCTCCTTACGAGCTCCGCGACCGCTTCTGCATGGCCGCCGGCGAGAAGGTGATGGAACTTGTGGCGCTCAACCTTCGGCCGCGCGACATCGTTACCCGCAAGGCGCTCGAGAACGCCGCCACCGTGGTCGCGGCCTCCGGCGGTTCGACCAACGCGGCGCTCCATTTGCCGGCGATCGCCCACGAATGCGGCATCGAATTCGACCTCTTCGACGTCGCCGAGATCTTCAAGCGGACGCCTTATATCGCAGATTTGAAGCCCGGCGGCCGTTATGTTGCCAAAGATATGTACCAAGCAGGCGGCGTACCGATGCTGATGAAGACGCTGCTCGACCACGGCTATCTGCATGGCGACTGCATCACCGTCACGGGTCGGACCATGGCGGAGAACCTCGCCAAGGTCGCCTGGAACGATCAGCAGGATGTGATGCGGCCCGCCAACAACCCGATCACGCCGACCGGCGGTGTCGTCGGTCTGGTCGGCAACCTCGCGCCCGACGGCGCGATCGTGAAGGTCGCCGGGCTGAAGCAGCTGAAGTTCAGCGGGCCGGCGCGATGCTTCGACTCCGAGGAGGAGTGCTTTGCCGCGGTGAGCGAGCGCAAATACAAAGAGGGCGACGTGCTTGTCATTCGCTACGAGGGTCCCAAAGGCGGCCCGGGCATGCGCGAGATGCTGTCGACCACCGCCGCGCTCTACGGCCAGGGCGTCGGCGACAAGGTTGCGCTGATCACCGATGGCCGTTTCTCCGGCGGAACACGCGGCTTCTGCATCGGTCATGTCGGTCCCGAGGCCGCCATTGGCGGTCCGATCGGTGTGCTGCGCGACGGCGACGTGATCGACATAGACGCCGTCGCCGGCACCTTGAACGTCAGGCTGTCGGACGAAGAGTTGCTGGCGCGGCGAAAGGACTGGAAGCCGCGCGAGACGGGATACACCAGCGGAGCGATCTGGAAGTTCGGCCAGGCGGTCGGCTCCGCACGCAAGGGCGCCGTGACCCATCCGGGTGGAGCGGCGGAAAAGACGAGTTATGCGGATCTGTAGCGCGTTCCGGGTTGGATTGATATTTGCCGCCTTGGGCGCAGCGGCGCCGGCTCTGGCCTTCGAGCCGACGCCCGAGCTCAACACGCCCGCCGCCGTGTTCGCTTATGGCTACAACGCTTATCGCGAGGGCGATTACGCCACGGCGCTGGACGCGATCGAATACGCCGCCAACCGCGGCTACACCGCCGCGCAGTGGCTGCTCGGCCGGATGTATGCGCAGGGCAAGGGCGTCAACCGCGACGACCGCCGCGCCTTCGAGTTCTTCGCCAGGATCGTCGCCGAGCATGGCGGCGAACGCCGCGACGCGGTCGAGACCGCCTTCGTCGCCGACGCCTTTGTCGCTCTCGGCGACTACTATCGCGCCGGCGGGCAGGCGATCGGCCCGGTCGATTTCGCCGCCGCCTTCGAGATGTATCGGACCGCGGCGGTGAACTTCGGCGATACGGACGCACAGTACAACGTCGCCGTCATGCTCTACCAGGGCGAGGTCGGCATGATCGATCCCGTCGAAGCGGTTCGATGGGCGCGGGTCGCCGCCGACGCCGGCAACGCGCGGGCGCAGGCGCTTCTCGGCTACCTCCTGTTCATGGGCGAGGGCATCGCGCGGGAGCCGGTCGTGGGCCTCGCCTATCTGCATTTTGCGCGCGCCCGGACCGGCGGCACCGATCCCGAGATTCAGCGCTACCACGAAGAGGCAATGGCGCTCGCCACCGAAAGCGAGCGGCGCACTGCCATGGAACTTGCCAACGGATGGCTGACGGCGATCGGGGACTCCGCCGCCGGCGACCCGGCGGCCGAATTGGCCGACGTCCGGCCCTAGCGCCTACGTCTCGATTTCGACGACAACGGGCACATGGTCGGACGGCTTGTCCCAACCCCTGACGCGCTTGTCGATTGCGACCGAACGCAGAAGATCGGCCGCCTGCGGTGAAAGCAGGCAATGGTCGATGCGGATGCCGTTGTTCTTCTGCCAAGCGCCGGCCTGATAGTCCCAGAAGGTGTAGTGGCCGCCCTGGTCGGTCACGAGCCGAAGCGCGTCGCTGAGGCCGAGATTGAGCAGCCGACGCCAGGCGGTGCGGCTTTCCGGCTGCGCCAGAGCGTCATCGGCCCAATTGTCCGGAAACCGGGCGTCCAGCGCCGTCGGGATGATGTTGAAATCGCCGGCAAGGACGAACGCTTCCTCGCCCGCGAGATGATCCTCCGCCCAGGCGCGCAGCCGCTTCGCCCAGAGAAGCTTGTAGTCGAACTTGTCGCTGCCGAGCGGGTTGCCGTTCGGCAGGTAGAGCGAAGCCACGCGCAGCGCTCCGCCGGCCACGGAAATCACGCCCTCGATGAAGCGCGGCTGCGGATCGGAATCGTCCCCGGGCAAGCCGTGGATGACGTCCTCCAACGGCATCTTGGAGAGCAGCGCGACGCCGTTGAAGCCCTTCTGCCCGTGCAGCGCAAGATTGTAGCCGAGGTCTTCAAAGACGGCTCTCGGGAACGCGTCGTCGGCAGACTTCGTCTCCTGGAGGCAGACGACGTCGGGCTTGGCGGTTGTCAGCCATTGCGTGATTGTATCGAGCCGGGCCTTGACCCCGTTGATGTTCCAGCTGGCAATCCGCATTCGAAGGCCCGAAGACAGCGCGATTCAGGAGAGACTAGCATATGCCCTACCTTTATCTCGCCGCCGCGATCGTGTGTGAAGTCGCGGGCACCAGCGCGCTCAAGCTGTCGGACGGCATGACGCGGCTGGGCCCATCCGCGGTGGTGGTTATCGGCTATGTTCTCGCCTTCTTCCTGCTGTCGCTGACGTTGCGGAGCGTACCGGTCGGAATAGCCTATGCGATCTGAAGCGGAGTCGGCATCGTCCTGATATCGATCGTCGGCGCTGTCTGGTTCAAGCAGACACTCGACTTCGCAGCTTTCGCAGGCATGCTCATGATTATCGGCGGCGTTGCCGTCATCTACCTGTTCTCGGCAACAGCCGGCCGCTAACTTTGTCTCGCATCAAGGAGGAACGTCATGCCCGTAAGACATGCCACCGCAAACTGGAACGGAACGCTCAAGGACGGCGACGGAAGGATGCGCTTCGCCGATTATGAGGGACCGTTCACCTTCGGCTCGCGTTTCGAGGAGGCCGAGGGCACCAACCCGGAGGAGCTGATCGGCGCCGCTATCGCCGGCTGCTTCTCGATGGCGCTGTCGGGCGACCTCGGCGGCGCCGGCCACAACCCGCAAAGCATCAGCACCGAAGCGTCTGTCGATGTGCATCCGCAGCCGGGAGGCGGCTTCGCGATCACCAAGATCCACCTCAAGACAAAGGCGACGGTGCCGGGGATCGACAACGCCGCGTTCCAGAAGATCGCCGATGGCACGCGGCAGAACTGTCCGGTGTCGAAGGCGCTGAAAGCGGTCCCGATCAGCCTCGATGCGACATTGGCTTAAGGCCCCGCAAGGCAGCGCGGCCAGCCCTCGCTAGGTCAGATCGAGAAGCTGGTGCCACATCCGCAGGAGGCGGTCGCCAGCGGGTTGTGCACCTCGATCGACTCTCCCATCAGATTGTCGGTGAGATCGATCTCCGATCCGAGCATATAGGGCAGCGATATCGGATCGACGACGACAACGGCGTCAGCCCGGCGGACGACGAGATCGTCCGCGCCGACGCTTTTTACGAGGTCGAACTTGTACTGGAAGCCCGAGCAACCGCCGCCTTCGACGCTGACGCGGAAAGCCGCCGCGCCGGCGGTCTCGCCGATAAGGCCGCCGATCTTGGCTGCCGCGCGGGCGGAAAGTTTGACCGGTGGCTCGACCGATCGGTGCTCGACTTCGTCGTTCATAGGCCCTTCCCAAGTCGGCGCTCGCCGACCCTCAGAAATAGGTAGGGTGGAGCCGGAATCCTGTCAATCAAGCGACCAAACCCCCTTGGAATCGGTAAACGCGCGGCGGGGATAATGACGGCGTCGTCGTTTGCCTCCGACCCGGCCAGAAGCCGCGGCCGCGTCCATGCCGAGGCGGCTTCCCGGTGGCGAACCGATTTCCAGCGCGACCGTGATCGCGTGATCCACGCCACCAGCTTCCGCCGCCTCAAGGGCAAGACCCAGGTGTTTCTGGCGGGCGAGGGCGACCACTACCGGACGCGGCTGACCCACACGCTCGAAGTGGCGCAGATCGCGCGGGCGCTCGCCCGGTCGCTCGGCTTCGACGAGGACCTCACCGAGGCGGTGGCCCTCGCGCACGATCTCGGGCACCCGCCCTTCGGCCATTCGGGCGAGCGGGCGCTGGCGCGCATGATGGAGGAGCGTGGCGGATTCGATCACAACGTTCAGACCTTGCGCGTCGTCACGCGTCTCGAACATCGCTACCCGAATTTCGACGGCCTCAATCTCACCTGGGAGATGCTTGAGGGACTTGCAAAGCACAATGGTCCGCTCACCAATCGCTCGGGCCGGCCCATCTCGGGCACGTCATTGCCGCCG
>CAYOBK010000074.1:0-6165 GCA_964402275.1 uncultured Bauldia sp. | reverse complement strand
GCCGGAGTTCAGCGCCTCTTCGACCTGCTGCGGCGCGATGAAATGGATATGCGCGTCGATGCCGCCGGCGGTCAGGATCTTGCCTTCGCCGGCAATCGCCTCGGTCGCGGGCCCTATAATAATGTCGACGCCGGGCTGCGTGTCCGGATTCCCGGCCTTGCCGATTCCGGCGATCCTGCCGCCCCTGATGCCGATGTCGGCCTTGAAGATGCCGGTGTGGTCGATGACGAGCGCGTTGGTGATGACCGTGTCGACCGCGCCCTCCGCCCGGCTCACCTGCGATTGCCCCATGCCGTCGCGGATCACCTTCCCGCCGCCGAACTTCACCTCTTCGCCATAGGTGGTGAAATCCTTCTCGACCTCGACGATGAGTTCGGTGTCGGCAAGCCGCACGCGGTCGCCGACCGTCGGCCCGAACATGTCGGCATAGGCGGCGCGCGACATCCTCACCGGCATCGGGCTGCGTCTCGATAGGCAAGCGGGACCCGAATCCTCTTCACCTCTCCCCAGGTCGGAGGTGG
This sequence comes from uncultured Bauldia sp., assembly GCA_964402275.1. Lineage (GTDB taxonomy): Bacteria > Pseudomonadota > Alphaproteobacteria > Rhizobiales > Kaistiaceae > JADLGL01. Next base: position 5,644 of record CAYOBK010000074.1, on the reverse strand, counting down.
ACGAGTCTGGCTCGTCGAGCAGGCCATCAAAGCGCCCCCATGACATTCTGCCGGAAGCCCCACACGGCCCGGTGGCCGCGATAGGGCACCAGCGTCACCGTCCGGTTCTGGCCGGGCTCGAACCGGACCGCCGTTCCGGCAGCGATATCGAGGCGCATGCCGCGCGCTTTCTCACGGTCGAATGAAAGGGCAGGGTTGGCCTCGAAGAAGTGATAGTGCGATCCCACCTGGATCGGCCGGTCGCCGGTATTGGCGACCAGCAGCGTCACCGTTTCGGCGCCCTCGTTGAGGACGATATCCGGCTTCCTGGCGGGGATGATCTCGCCCGGGATCATTTGCGCCTCTCAAAGCCAGCCGGCAAACAGCCCGACACCGAGCGCGGCGGTGACGGTGCCGAAGACACGGGCGGCCGTGATGCCCGTGCGCCTCGGCATCAGTCGTCCGGTCGTGACGTGCAGCCCGATGCCGATGCCGACCAGATGGAGGAGAACCGTCGCCGCCGCGAAACCGATGCCGTATTCGAGATGCGTTGCCGCTCCGACCTCGCCACCATGCGCATGGCCATGGAACAGCGCGAACACCGCGACGACGGCCATCCCGGCTCCGACAGGCGGCTTTACTGCGGTGGCGACCAGCAGTCCGAGGGCAACGACGGAGGCGAGGATCGCGGGCTCGACGAAGGGCAAGCTCAAGCCCGCAAGCACAAGGAGAAAGCCCGCGCCCATCGCGGAGACGAAGGCCGCCGGGACCATCCATACCGCGCGACCGCCGGTCAACGCCGCACAGAGGCCTACTGCGACCATCGCGAGGATGTGATCGATGCCGTAAAGCGGATGCGACAGGCCGGACAAGAGCGATCCGTGCTCGGCGGGATTGAGATGCGCGAACGCCGGCGTCGCGCTTGCCAGCAGCAGCGGCCAGGCTGCCGCCAGCGCGCGTTTGATGGGTGCCCTCATTGCCTCTCCTGGTTCCTCTCGTTCAACGGATCGGGTGGTGGACGGTCACAAGTTTGGTCCCGTCCGGAAACGTTGCCTCCACCTGGACGTCGGGGATCATTTCGGCGACCCCCTCCATCACCTGGTCCCGCCGTACCACATGCGCGCCGGCGTCCATAAGTTCGGCAACCCGCCGGCCGTCGCGCGCACCCTCGACGATGAAGTCGCTGATCAGCGCCACCGCCTCGGGATAATTCAGCTTCACGCCCCGCTCGAGGCGGCGCCGCGCCACCATTGCCGCGGTCGCGATCAGCAGCTTGTCTTTTTCGCGCGGGGTCAGATGCATCGGATCGCGCTCACTGCTGCCAGACGCGGGGAAGGGAGGGTTCGTCACGCAGGACGGTCGCGACCTGGGTCAGGATCTGCAGAAGGCGAAGGCTGCCATCGGCCGTGATCCGAGCGATCAACACCCGGTCGAATGCGCTCGCGCCGCCGTTCTCGCCGATCGCCGCGCGTACCTCGTCGAGGTGCCGCTCGGGCTCCGGACCGACGAACAGGATCGTCGCGAATGCCGTCTTGCCGCCGAGCGCCGCGGAGTTCTCGGCCAGCGAGGCGATCGGACCGTCGAACCGCAGATCGTCGGCAAAGATCAGCCGGCCGCCAAGCCGGACGCGCCAGCGGTCATGCAGCGATCCGTCGCGGACCGTCTCGCCCATGGCGCCGCGTCCGAGAATGACCGGCTCGACGGCCAGGAACACCGCATCGGCGTCGAGTTCGATCGCAAAGGAACGCCTCAGCCGAGCGCGGTCGAACAGGATCGTTTCCCGCGGCAGCCAGTCGAGCCGCGCTTTCGCCCCGACCGTTAGCTTTGCTTCGACGAGGGCGGCGCCGTCGACGCTGCGATAGACGCGCTCGCCGGCCTGTGTGGTGACCGTCACCCGGGCGCTGTTCTCCACGGCGATCTCGGTCGCGAACCTGTCACCGCCGGCAAGACCGCCCGCCGTGTTGATCATGATCGCCTCGGCGGCCGTTCCGTAGCGGCGGGGAAGTCGCATCTTCGCCGAGCCCTCCTCGCGGAGTCGACGGAGAGCGGTCTCGCCGGCACGGCTGGCGAATGCGGCCCGAACGCGCCCATAGGCTCGCTGCATCGGCGCCACCGGCGCCAGCCTAGACGGTAAGGTAGCGACGGGCATTCTCTCGATCCAACTCGCTGGGCGGGCCGGCGACGACGATCCGGCCGCGATCCATGATTGCGATGGTGTCGGCCAGCTCGCGCGCAAAGTCGAGATACTGCTCGACCAGGAGAATCGCGAGGCCCATCGTTTCCCTCAGAAAGGTGATCGCCCTGCCTATATCCTTGATGATGGACGGCTGAATCCCCTCGGTCGGCTCGTCCAGCACCAGCAGCTTCGGCCGCGATACCAGCGCCCGGCCGATCGCGAGCTGCTGCTGCTGGCCGCCGGACAGATCGCCGCCGCGCCGCCGCAGCATCGACTTCAGGACCGGGAACAACTCGAACACATAATCCGGAACCGTCCGGTCGCCGCGACCCGTCGTGGCAAAGCCGGTTTCCAGATTTTCCCGAACCGTCAGCAGCGGGAAGATCTCGCGGCCTTGCGGCACATAGGCGATTCCTCTCGACGCCCGCTGGTAGGGCGCAAGCTTGCCGAGCTCCTCGTTCTCCCAAAGGATCGCGCCCTTCGAAATCGATTGGATCCCCATGATCGCCCGGAGCAGGCTGCTCTTGCCGACGCCGTTGCGGCCGAGAAGGCATGTGATGCTCCCGGGCTCGGCGGCGAGCGACACCGACCAGAGCGCCTGCGCGGCGCCATAGTGAAGGTCCACCTTCTCGACGCGGAGGACGCCCGCCCGCCCGGAGCCGTTTGCCGGAGCAGATTCGTTCGAGACGGACTCGATGACGTCGCTCATCGTCCGAGATAGACCTCGATAACCCTCGGGTCCGACGATACGTGCTCGAACGAGCCTTCCGACAGCACCGAACCTTCGTGCAGGACGGTGACCTTGACCCCGAGGTCGCGCACGAACGACATGTCGTGCTCGACCACGACCACCGACTTCGTTTCGGCGATCTCGCGGAGGAGCGTCACCGTCGCCTCGGTCTCGGCATCCGTCATGCCCGCTGCCGGCTCGTCCACCAGCAGCACCTTCGGCTCCTGCGCGAGGAGCATGCCGATCTCCAGCCATTGCTTCTGCCCGTGGCTGAGGCTCGAGGCGAGCTGATCGGCCTGCGCGGTCAGTCTGATGATGCCGAGGATTTCATCGATCCGATTCTGCGTGGCCTTTGACTGCCGGTGGAACAAGGTCGCCAGGACCTTCCGGTCGGCGGCGAGCGCCAACTCGAGATTGCCGCGGACGCTGTGGCTCTCGAACACCGTCGGCTTCTGGAACTTCCGCCCGATTCCCAGCTGCGCGGTCTGCGCCTCGTCGAGCTTGGTGAGGTCGATCGTCCCGTTGAAAAGGACCCTGCCGGAATCCGGCCGCGTTTTGCCGGTGACGACGTCCATCATCGTCGTCTTGCCGGCGCCGTTCGGGCCGATGATCGCCCGCATTTCGCCGGACTCGATCGTCAACGACAATTCGTTGAGCGCTCGGAACCCGTCGAAGCTCACGGAGACACCGTCGAGATAGAGGATTTCGTCACGCTCGCCTGCCATCGGCCTCGTCCAGATTGGGCATCGCCACCGGCGCTGCGTCGTCGGTTCCCTTCCTTGCTGCGGTACGGTCCGGCAGCGCCGGCTCTGGCGACGTAAGATCGGCGTCCCGGCCCTCCTGCGCCTTGATCGACTCGCGTCGCGCCTTCCAGGCGTTCCAACCATAGCTGAGCGTTCCGACGATCCCGCGCGGCAGGAAGAGCGTCACCGCGACGAACAGGCCGCCGAGGAAGAACGGCCAATACGGAGCGAGAGGCAGGATCGCGTTAGGTTCTCTGAGCAGCGCCATGATCAGCGCCCCGAGTGCGGCCCCGGCGACCTGCGGATGGTTGCCCGCGATCACCCAGGTGATGGCGGCGGCGCCCGCAATGGCGAAACCCCACCAGCTCGCCATGCCGTCGGGGAGGACGAAGGCAAGCGCGGCGACCGCTGCGCCGGCGGCGGCGCCGATCAGCGGCGTCCGCCGCCAGCCGTCGGAACGGCGGAGCCAAGCGAAGATCGCCAAGCCGAGGAGAGGGAGGAGGGCGATCCGCCACAGCACTTCTTCGCCGCCCCCGGTGAAGTACGTCTTGAGCGCGTTGACCAGGGACCCGCCGAGGATCGGACCGACCAAAGTTCCGCGTCCGCCGACCGCGACCCAGACCACGATCTCGATCGACTTTGCCGGAGCGAATTCGCCGGGGTTGATGATGCCGACCTGCGGCACGTAGAGCGCGCCGGCGACGCCGGCCATGCAGGCGGAAAGCACGAAAGCGAAGAGCTTGTAGTGATCGGCGCGATAGCCGAGGAAGCGCGTCCGGCTCTCGGCGTCGCGCGTCGCCACCAGCACCCTTCCGTATTTCGAAGCCACGATGGCACGGCAGATCCAGTAGCCGATCGCGAGCGCAATCGCCGAAGCGGCGAACAGCGCCGCCCGCGTCGACGGCGACTGGATGTTGGCGCCGAGGATGTCTTTGAAGTCGGTGAAGCCGTTATTGCCGCCGAAGCCGAGATTATTGAGGAGAAACGCCTGCCACAACGCAAAGGTCAGCGCCTGCGTGATGATCGAAAGATAGACGCCCGTGACCCGCGAGCGGAAGGCGAACCAGCCGAACAGGAAGGCAAGGAGTCCGGGAACGAAGACCACCATGATCGCGGCGAACCAGAACTGGTCGAAGCCGTACCAGAACCATGGCAATTCGTCCCAGTTGAGGAACACCATGAAGTCCGGGAGGATCGGGTTGCCGTAGACGCCGCGGGTGCCGATCTGCCGCATCAGATACATGCCCATCGCGTAGCCGCCAAGCGCGAAGAAAGCCCCGTGGCCGAGCGACAGGATTCCGCCATAGCCCCAGATCAAACCGACCGACAGCGCCAGCAGCGAGTAGCAAAGGTACTTGCCGAGCAGCAGCGTGGTGTTCTGCGAGACATGGAGAGGCGAGTCCGGCGAGTTGGTGAACAGCGGAACGACGATCGCGGCGGCGACCAGCGCGCCTATGACGATCATCGCTTTCCAGTCGAGGCCGCGGCGGAAGAAGTCGATCATTGCTCGACCGACCTTCCGCGGAGCGCGAACATGCCGCGCGGCCGCCGCTGGATGAACAGGATGATGAAGACCAGGACCAGGATCTTGGCGACTACCGCGCCGGCATAGGGCTCGAGGAATTTGTTGGCGACGCCGAGCGACATTGCGCCGACGAACGTGCCCCAGAGATTGCCGACACCGCCGAAGACCACCACCATGAACGAGTCGATGATGTAATTCTGGCCGAGATTCGGGCTGACATTGTCGATTTGGCTGAGCGCTACGCCGGCCATGCCGGCGATGCCTGAGCCCACGCCGAAGGTCAGCGCATCGACCCAGGGCGTGCGGATCCCCATGGCGCTCGCCATTTGCCGGTTCTGGGTGACGGCCCGGATCTGCAGCCCGAAGCGGGTCCTGCGCAGGAAGACCATCAGCGCCGCGAACACGGCCAGCGCGAAGAGGACGATATAGAAGCGGCTGTAGGTGATCGAGATCTGGCCGATCTCGAACGACCCGGACATCCACGACGGATT
>CAYOBK010000073.1:0-2982 GCA_964402275.1 uncultured Bauldia sp. | reverse complement strand
GGCGATCCCGATTGTGAAGAGCGGCGGCGAGGATCGGCGAGCATCGGGCAGGATGTTCGGTTTCTCGCTGCTGTAGTTGTTCGTGATCTTCACGGCGCTGCTTTTCGACCGTGCGTTGGATCAACTGGGATGGCTTGGCTGAACACCGCCCGCGACACGGACCTCGAACGGCGGCCGCCGCTGACGCCGGAGCAGGAGCGGCGGCGGCGCAACCGGGCGATCGCCATGGCGATCGCCCTCGGCGGCCTCGTCCTGATCATGATCGCGATAACCCTGGTGAAGGGACCGTCGAGTTTCGTGCGGCCTTTGTGATGTCCGATAGATCCGCCAGCCCCCCGACCTCGACGCCGGCTCCCCGGAACCGCCGCCGAAACGCGCGCACCGCGCTGCTGGCGGGCGGCATCGCGGTCGGCATGGTGGGCCTCGCCTTCGCCGCCGTACCGCTCTACGACCTCTTCTGCCAGGTTACCGGCTTCGGCGGCACGACCCAGCGGTCGGCCGCGGCTCCGGCCGAGATCCTCGACCGCGAGATCATCGTCCAATTCGACGCCAATATGGCGAGGTCACTCGGCTGGGATTTTGCGCCGGTGGAGCGCCGCGTTCGCGTCCGGCTGGGCGAACCGGCGGAGGTCGCCTATCGCGCGACGAACCCGTCGGACCGGCCGACGGTCGGGACGGCAACGTTCAACGTGACGCCGGAGGTTGTCGGCGTCTACTTCATGAAGGTCGAGTGCTTCTGCTTCACGGAACAGAGCCTGGCCGCCGGACAGTCGGTGGAAATGCCGGTGCTTTTCTATATCGACCCGGCCATGGCCGACGATCCGAATCTGGACTACGTGGACACGATCACTTTGTCCTATACCTTTTATCCTGCTTCTGGTGCAGAACCGGCACCGGTGGCGCAAACGCCCGTCGACGGGGGCGGGTAGATCAACAGGCCCGCTTGGGCGGGGGGAGCCGGCGACCGGGGAGCTGACCGGACGGCTGATCGAGTGGAGAGGAAAATGGCCGACGCGCACGCGAAGCAACACGACTATCACCTGCTCGATCCGAGCCCATGGCCCGCGGTTGGTGCCGCTTCGGCGCTGGTCCTGGCGATCGGCTTCATCCTGTTCATGAAGGGCGATCACAACCTTCTCTTGATCGTCCCCGGCCTGCTCGGCGTCTTTTATACGATGTTCGTCTGGTGGCGCGACATCGTGAAGGAGGCCCATTCGGGCTACCACACGCCGGTCGTCCAACTGCATCTCCGCTACGGCATGATCCTGTTCATCGCCTCGGAGGTGATGTTCTTTGTCGCCTGGTTCTGGGCGTTCTTCGACGCCAGCCTCAATCCCGCGACTGTCGCGGTGGATCCTGTTACCGGCGATCTCATCGGCCAGGTTGCCCGCTTTGAGCTCACCGGTGGCACCTGGCCGCCGCAAGGCACCGAAGTGTTCGATCCGTGGCACCTGCCGCTGGTCAACACGCTGATCCTCCTCACGTCCGGCACGACGGTGACTTGGGCGCACCACTCGCTGCTCCACAACAACCGCCGCGGCCTGATCTGGGGTCTCATCCTGACGATCGCCCTCGGCGCCACCTTCACCGGCATTCAGGTGTACGAGTATTCCAACGCGGCATTCTCGTTCGCCGGCAACATCTACGGCTCGACATTCTTCATGGCGACCGGGTTCCACGGCGCTCACGTTCTCATCGGAACGGTGTTCCTGACCGTCTGCCTGTTCAGGGCGCGCGCCGGTCATTTCACGCCGCAGCAGCATTTCGGCTTCGAGGCGGCGGCCTGGTATTGGCACTTTGTCGACGTGGTGTGGCTGTTCCTGTTCACCTTCATTTATGTCTGGGGCGGTTGGAACGCCGTCTATCACTGATGGTTGAAGCGGCGCGTCGCGCCGCGCGGAAACGCGAATGACCCTACAGAACAACGCTGCGACAGGCCCGCAAAGGCCGGTCGCAAACGCATTGCGCGGCCGCTGCCCGCGTTGCGGCCGTGGCAAGCTGTTCTCGGGCTTCCTCGAGCTTGCCCCGTCCTGTGGTCATTGCGGCCTCGACAACGGTTTCGCCGATTCCGGCGACGGGCCGGCGGTCTTCGTTGTCCTGATCGTCGGCTTCATCGTCGTCGGCTTGGCTTTGGTTGTCGAAGTCACCTGGGGCTGGCCCTACTGGCTGCACGCCGTCGTCTGGGCGCCGTTGGTCATCGGTCTTTCGCTCGGCCTGCTGAGACCGCTGAAGGGCTGGTTCATCGGCATGCAGTACCGCCACAAGGCGGCCGAGGGGCGGCTCGCTGACGACTGAGACCGGGACAGCGACCGCTGGTGGCCGCCGCGGCCTGCTCGCGGCGCTGGCGATCGTCGGGTTTGTCGTTCTCTGCGGCCTTGGCACGTGGCAATTGCAGCGGCTGGACTGGAAGCAGGACCTGATCGCACGTGTCGAGAGCCGGATCGACCTTCCGCCCGCGCCGGCGCCCGGACCCGTTACCTGGCCGGACATCGCCTTCGACGAACTCGACTACCGGCCGGTGGCGGTCGCCGGCAGCTTCCGACACGACCTCGAGGTTCACATTTACGCCGCGCTCGCGGATCCGAACGGTCCGGTCGGCGGCCAGGGTTTTTTCGTGCTGACGCCGCTCGAGACCGAGGACGGCTGGACGGTGATCGTCAATCGCGGCTTCGTACCGGAGGCGCGCAAGGACGCGGCAACGCGCGCGGAAGGTCAGATAGAGGGCTTGGTCGAGGTCGCCGGGCTATTGCGCCCGCCTCAGGGTCGGAACGCCTTCACGCCTGCCGACGACCCCGACGAGAACATCTGGTTCACGCGGGATCCCGCGGCAATCGGCGAGGCGCTTGGGCTCGGCGCGGATCTCGCGCCTTACTATGTCGACGCGTTCCTCGATCCGGATGTGCCGGGCGGGCTACCGCAGGGCGGCGAGACGGAACTCGTCTTCTCCAACAATCATCTGCAATACGCGATCACCTGGTACGG
>CAYOBK010000072.1:0-3794 GCA_964402275.1 uncultured Bauldia sp. | reverse complement strand
AAGCGCTCGCGGGGCTGAACGTCGTCGCCAGGACGGTCGGCCGGGGCACCGGCAAGGGGCAGCTGGAGGATTTCGCGCGGCTGATCGACGAGGGCAAGCTCCGCATACCGGTGAAGCACGTCTTTCCGCTCGGCGAGGCGGCGGAGGCGCAGGCCGTCCTCCAGTCAGGCCGCGCGACCGGCAAGGTCGTGCTCCGGATCGCGGCCTGAGGGAGGCAACGGATGAATGCCGCCCTCTGGGTCGCCCAGGGCCTGCTCGCCGTCCTGTTCGGCATGGCCGGCTTCATGAAGGCGTTCCGGCCGATCCCGCAAATTGCCGACAGGATGGGAGGCTGGCCGGTCGAACTTCCGCGGCTGACGCGATTCATCGGCGCCGCCGAAATCGCCGGCGCAATCGGCGTCATCGTTCCGCTCCTCCTCGCCACTTTGCCGTGGCTGACGCCGCTCGCAGCCGCCGGTTTCGTGGCGATCCAGATCCTGGCGATTGGCTTCCACATCCGGCGGCGCGAAACCGCGCCGCTGCCGTTCAACGCCGTCCTCCTGGCGCTGTCCCTGTTCGTCGTGATCGGACGCTTCGAGCTGTTCTGACGCCTCGTGCCCGGCGGCATTTGGCCACTGGCGCCGCCGGGCCACCCTGTGCTAATAGCAAATGCAAATCATTCGCATTTGCAGGACAACATGGCGAACCCGTTTCTGACCCGCATCTCCCGGCGGACCGCCCTCCTCGGCGCCCCGCTCCTCGGCGCCGCCGGCGCTTTTCTCGGGGCCGGCGGCCTCGCCCGTATCGCCGCCGCGCAGGAAGCCCCGATGAGCCACGCCGGGCATGGCGGCAACGGCGGCGGCAACAATGTCGTCGGCGCGGTCGATCACGCGCGCAACGGCTTCCACCCCGCCGGCATTCTCACCGACTTCGATTTCGGCGAGATCGTCAGCGGCGCCGACGGCGGCGCGGTCCGGCAGTGGACGGTCACCGCCGTCGACAAGGAGATCGAGATCGCGCCCGGCGTGTTCTTCCCCGCCTGGGTCTATAACGGCCGCGTGCCGGGACCGACCTTCCGCTGCGTCGAGGGCGAACGGCTCCGCCTTCGCTTCGTCAACGCCGGATCGCACCCGCACTCAATCCACTTCCACGGCATCCATCCGGCGCGGATGGACGGCGTTCCGGGCGCCGGCCAGGTCGAGCCCGGCGCGAGCTTCACCTACGAATTCACCGCCGCGCCGTTCGGCTGCCACCTCTATCACTGCCATACGCTGCCGTTGAAGCGGCACATCCACAAGGGGCTCTACGGCGCGTTCATCGTCGATCCGGATCCGGAGCGCCACGCCGGGGAGCGAGAGGCGGCCGCATCGCGCCGTTTGGGCACGCAGGAGCACGCGGCGTGGCAGGAATTCGTGATGGTGATGAACGGCTTCGACACCAATTTCGACGACGAGAACGAGTTCTACGCCGTCAACTCGATCCCATTCGCCTATTTCGCCGAGCCGATCCGCATCGACCGGACGCGGCCGGTCCGCGTCTATCTCGTCAACGCGACCGAGTTCGACCCGGTCAATTCGTTCCATCTCCATGCGAATTTCTTCGATTACTACGACCACGGCACGACGCTGACGCCAACGCTCAGGACCGTCGACACGGTCATGCAGTGCCAGGCGCAGCGCGGCATCCTCGAATTCAGCTACGCCGAGCACGAGCCTGGCCTCTACATGTTCCACGCCCACCAGACCGAATTCGCCGAACTCGGCTGGATGGCGCATTTCGAGGTGGCGTGATGACCGATGCTTCCGTCGATCGCTCCGCCGGGCGCCTCGCGCGGAGCCTCTGGCTGCTCGCGCCCGTCGTGCTCCTCGGCGCCGTCATCGCCTATCTGCTGATCGCCCGGCCGCTCGACGAACTCGCCGCCGGCGCGCCGCCGGCCGAAGAGCTGACGGTCGAGGAAGTCCGCCTCGAGCCGGGGCTGATCGTCCTCGGCGTCCGCGCCGACGGCTCCGAACCGGTCCGGGTGGCGCAAGTCCAGGTCGACGGCGCCTATCGCGCCTTCACCCAGACGCCGCCCGGCGGGATCGCCCGCCTCGGCACCGCGACCTTCGAGATCCCCTATCCCTGGGTCGAGGGCGAGGCGCATCACATCGTGCTGGTGACGCGTTCCGGCGCCACCTTCGGCCATACGATCGAGATCGCGCAGGCGACGCCCGATCTCGGCGCCGGTGCATTCTGGCGGCTCGCGCTGGTCGGCCTCGTCCTCGGCGTCGTCCCGGTCGCCGCCGGCCTCCTCGCCTATCCGGCGCTCCGCGGCGTCGGCCAGGCCGGTCTCACCTTCTTGCTGGCGGTGACAATCGGGCTCCTTGCCTTCCTGCTGATCGACACGCTCGGCGAGGGACTGGAAGCGGCGTCGGAGACGCTCGGCCGGCTCAACGGCAACGTCCTCGTCTGGGTCGTCGGCGCCGCGACCGCGCTCGGCCTCTTGATGATCGGCCGCCGCGGCGGCGCGCCGCCGGAAGGCGTCCGCCTCGCTTTCTTCGTGGCGCTCGGCATCGGCCTCCACAATGTCGGCGAGGGCCTCGCGGTCGGCGTCTCACTCGCCGCCGGCGCGGCGTCGCTGGCGACCTATCTCGTGGTCGGCTTCGCCATCCACAACGTGACCGAGGGCATCGGCATCGCCGCGCCGATGCTCCGCGCCCGGCCGTCCTTCCTCGTGTTCGTCGGCCTCGCCGCCCTCGCCGGCCTTCCGGCGATGGCCGGCGTCTGGGCGGGCTCGCAGGCGGTGAGCCCGCTGATGGTCGCCCTTGCCTTTGCGATCGGCGCCGGCGCGATCCTGCAGGTCATCGTCGAGATCGCCGGGCTCCTCACCCGCCGCGCCGGGATAGGCGCGCTGACCGGCCCGGCCGGCGCGGGCGGCATCATAGCCGGGCTCGCCGTGATGTACGGGACGGCGCTTCTGGTCTGACGCGCATTTTCACGCGTCGAAGCGGACCGCGCCGCACTCACTCGGGAAGAGATCGGCGAGCATCGTTTCGGCTTCGGCCGCGAGCGCCGCGCGGGCGCGCTTGCCGAGGCCCGAACGCGGCAGCAGCGCGATCAGCGGAACCTTCGCCTTTGCCTCCATCCGCCAGTAGCCAGCGAAGAGGCCGTCGACCAGCATCACGGCGAAGAACCGGTTGGTCGCCGGCCGGAGTTCATCCTCCGGCACCGCGGCGAGGAACCGGCCGCGGTCGGCGAAAGCGAGGAGGACATTGTCGAGCTCGGCAAGGAGCCGCGCCGGCGCGGGCGTGTCGGGGTCCGGCCGCGGCGCATCGGCTAGGTCGAACAGTTCGCGCCCGGACTCGCTGCGGAACGGGACGAGCCGCGGGCGAAGGCGTTCGAACACTGCGCCGAGCCTGGTCAGCCCGCACCAGGCCTGCGCGTCCGCAACGCTCGCCGGCCCGAATGCAGCGAGATAGCGCAGCACGAGATCGTCGATCGGTAGCTCCGGCGCCGCGGCCGTGTCGATCCAGCTTTTCGCGAGGATCATCTTCGGGCCGGCGCCGCGCCGCCACAGGCCGGCCGGCGGGACGTGCACCAGCGGCAGCAGCATCCGTCCCACCATCGACAGGGCGAGGCGGTCGCGGTCGGGCCATTTCTCCTGGAGCCTGGCGCCGAGCTCGGCCGCGCTGATCGCCTTCTTCGCCAGCAACGACCGGCTCGCCGCGAGCACGGCCTTGGGATCCAGCCCGTCCAACTGGCGGTGGAAGGAACCACGGAGAATGCGCTGCTGCACCGGAAGGAAGTGGCGCTGCATCGACGGGTAATCTTCCGCC
>CAYOBK010000071.1:0-7896 GCA_964402275.1 uncultured Bauldia sp. | reverse complement strand
GCCGACGCCATGCATGTCAGGCTCGCCGACGAGAGCGTCTGCATCGGACCGCCGCCGTCGCGCGAGAGCTACCTCAACATCCCGCAATTGCTGGCGGCCTGCGAGATAACCGGCGCCGAAGCGGTCCACCCCGGCTACGGTTTCCTGTCCGAAAACGCCCGGTTCGCCGAAATCCTGGCCGCGCACGACATTACGTTCATCGGCCCCTCGCCCGAGCACATTCGTATCATGGGCGACAAGATCGCGGCCAAGCAGACCGCAACCCGCCTCGGCATTCCGGTGGTGCCCGGCTCAGCCGGCGGCGTCAGCGACGCCCACTCGGCCAAGAAAATCGCCGACGACATCGGCTACCCGGTGCTCATCAAGGCCGCGGCGGGCGGCGGCGGCCGCGGCATGAAGGTCGCCAAGTCCGCGGCCGACCTCGCCGAGGCGTTCACGACGGCGCGTGCCGAGGCTCGGGCCGCGTTCGGAGACGGCAGCGTCTACATCGAGAAATATCTCAGCAAGCCGCACCACGTCGAGATTCAGGTGCTCGGCGACGGCAAGGGCGCTGCGATCCATCTCGGCGAGCGCGATTGTTCGCTGCAGCGCCGCCACCAGAAGGTCTGGGAGGAATCGCCGTCGCCGGTGATCAAGCCGAAGGACCGCGACCGGATCGGCGGCGTGGTCGCCAAGGCGATCGGCGACCTCGGCTATGCCGGCGCCGGCACCGTCGAGTTCCTGTTCCAGGACGGCGAATTCTTCTTCATCGAGATGAACACGCGGCTCCAGGTCGAGCATCCGGTGACCGAGGCGTTGACGGACATTGACCTCGTCAACGAGCAGATCAGGATCGCGGCGGGGCTCGGTCTTTCGGTGAAGCAGGATGAAGTCCGCTTCGACGGCTGCGCGATCGAATGCCGCATCAACGCCGAGAGCCCGGAGACGTTCGTTCCGTCGCCGGGACGGATTACCTACTATCATCCGCCCGGCGGTCTCGGCGTGCGGGTGGATTCGGCCGCCTATCAGGGCTACCGCATCCCACCCTATTACGACAGCCTGATCGGCAAGTTGATCGTGCATGGCCGTACGCGCCCGGAGTGCCTGATGCGCCTTCGCCGCGCGCTCGACGAGTTCGTCGTCGATGGCATCGAAACCACCATTCCGCTATTCCAGAAGCTGGTCGTCGATCCGGATATCGTTGCCGGCAAATACGACATCCACTGGCTTGAGCGCAGACTAGCCGATCTCTGATGCGACCCGATGCCGATCAACGCCTGAAGATCACGGCGGAGGTTCTGCTCAAGGCGTATTCCATCGGCGTGTTTCCGATGGCGGAGTCGGCGAGCGATCCGGGGCTGTTCTGGATCGAGCCGGAACAGCGCGGCCTCCTGCCGCTCGCCGCGTTCCACGTACCTCGGCGCCTCGCAAGGACGATACGGGCCCGTGTCTTCGACATCAAAACCGATACCGACTTCGACGGCGTGATCGAAGGCTGCGCCCGGCCGGCGAAGGGGCGGACCAAGACCTGGATCAACCAGCGAATTCGTTCGCTCTACCGCGAGTTGTTCGATCTCGGGCATTGCCATACGGTCGAAGCGTGGCAAGACGGCAGGCTCGCCGGCGGGCTTTACGGAATCGCACTCGGCGGCGCCTTCTTCGGCGAGAGCATGTTCTCCGCCGAGCGCGACGCGTCGAAGGTGGCGCTGGTGAACCTCGTCGCACGCCTGAGGGTCGGCGGCTTCACCCTGCTCGACATCCAGTTCGTCACCGAGCATCTGCGGCGGTTTGGCGCTTTCGAACTCGATCGCGAGACCTATCAGCGGCGGCTGAACGAAGCGCTGCCGGTGAAGGCCGATTTTTACCGGATGGGCGGCGGCACGTCGGTCGACATTTTGCAGCTGGTGAGCCAGACATCGTAGACCGGGTGCTCGATCGCGCCGAGGGCCGGGCTCTCGGCAAACATCCAGCGGCTGAAGATGGTGCGGAGTTCCCGGGTCTCGCCGACCGTCACGACCTCATTGACGATGACGAAGGCCGAGGTGTTCGGCGGCTCTTCGGGCGTCCGCATGTAGCAGACCTTCGGCGTCACCTGCAGCGAGCCGAATTGCACCGTCTCGTCGATATAGACGTCAAAGCTGATGATCCGGCCGGTGATCTTGTCGAGGCCGGTGAACTCGGCGATCGGAGCGGAGACGCGCTCGGCGACGGCCGGGATCGTTGCCGCGACGAAGGCGGCGCAAACCGCGGCGACCTGCCGGAGGACCCGCCGCGCGATCCGATTGTTCAGCATGGATTCGCCGCTACCGCCGAATTGTGGCGCGATCTGGTCCGTATCGCCGTCAAGCGATCGCCCGCCTGATCCTGGCCGCCTGCTCCGCCAGCACCTCGGGCTTCTCCTGACGGCCCTCGGGCGGCGCCAGGGCCTTTCCCTCCCAGCGGGGCATGACGTGGAAATGGAGGTGAAACACCGACTGACCGGCGGCCGTTTCATTGTACTGGTGAATGGTGACGCCGTCACAGCCCAAGGCATCCTTGACCGCGCGCGCGACCTTTTGCACCCGCACGATCAGCGCCGCGAGAGCCGACTGCTCGGCGTCGAGCAGGTTGCGCGAGGGCGCCTTTGGCAGCACCAGGACGTGGCCAGGCGTCCGCGGGTGGATGTCCATGAAGGCGAGCACGAATTCGTCCTGCCAGACCTCGTGGCACGGCAACTCCCCTCTCAGAATCTTCGCAAAGACATTGCCGTCGTCATAGCTGGTCATCAAGGCGCCTCAGGCTTCGCTTCGGCCGAGTGTCGCACGCATGCGCCAAGTCGCAAGCGCGATCAACAATACGGCGAAACCGAGGATCACGCCGATCTGGGGAAGGATGTCAACCAGCGTCCCGTCGCGCCGCTGCAACACGGCAAAGGCGTCGAGCGCCCAGGCGTGGGGGGTGAAATGCGCCACGGTCTCCATTGCCGAGGGAAACAGCTCGATCGGCACCATGCAACCGCCGAGCGCGGCCAGGCCGAGGCCGGCGACGACGCCGATGCCGGTCGCCTGCTGATCGTTGCGGAACAGCGTGCCGAACAGCATCGCCGCGCCCGCGCCTACAGCCCCGAAGGCCAGCAGGATCGACGCGGCGCCGAGGAGGTTGCCCCAGTCGATCTGAAACATCAGCGTCGTGGCGAGAACGATGTACAGTCCCTGGATCAGCACCACGGCGAAACGCCCGAACGCCTCGCCGGTCACAATGGTGAAGGCGCCCGTCGGCGTGCTCAGCATCCGCCGCGTGACGCCATAGCGGCGGCTCTGGATCATCGCGGCGGATCCGGTCAACCCGGTCAGGAACATGAACAGAATCAGCTGGCTCGTGGACCCGATCTCGAACTGACCGCCGACGCCCTGAAACAGCGACTCGCCGGCTTCGGCGGTTTCGACGACGATCGGCATCGCTCCGTCGTCGAGGATTTCTGTGACGGCTGCCTCGGCGTCGGGGCGCGCGGCGCCCTCGGCGACGGCGAAGCGGATCGCCCGCTCGACCTGGATGGCGCCAGTCACGGCCTCCCGGAGCAAGGCCTCGTAGCCGGCCAATATCTGCCCGGCGGGGCCTATCAGCTCGATCGCAAGGTCTTCGCCGGCCGCGAGCCGCTCGCTGAGGCCGGCCGGCATATCGACGGCGGCCGCGACGTCGCCGAGCGCGACTGCTTCAGCCAGGGCGTTCCGGTCGTCATAGCGGACGATCTCGACCTCGCCCGTTTCCTCGAGCGCGGCGACAATCGAATCGGCCACCGCTCCCGCGCCGGCCGGAACGTGAATGCCGAGCTGTGGCGTCACGCCGCCGCCGAACTGGGCGCCGATCAGGACGATGATGCCGATCGGAAGGATGAAGACAAAGAACAGATTGGCGCGCTCGCGGACGAAGCGTTTCAGCGCCACGCCGGTGATGGCGACAACTCGTCTCATGACCGGACCGCGCGCCGCACCAGCGCGAGCCCGATCGCGCCAAACACGACGCCGATCGCAACGAGTATTGCGGCGGCGAGCCAGGCCTCCGCATAGGCGCCGCCGGCGATGTCGCCGAGCCCCTGCATATACCAGGCATTCGGCGTCACGAAGCGCAGGGTTCCGAGCAGACCCTCGGTGGAACTGATCGGGATAAACGTGCCGCCGAGCATTGCCATGGTCAGCGCAACAATCGACTGGAGATTGCCGGCCTGCTCGGATGTCCGCGCGAGGCTGCCGACGAACGTCATCAGCCCGGCGGCGGCAAACACGGTCGCAATGATGATCCCGGCTGCGGCCAGCGGGTTGCCCCAATCGGCGCCCATGATCAGGGTCGAGGCGATCGCGAGAATGAACATCGCCACGATTCCGAGAACGATCGATGCGATCACCTTGCCGGCGATTATCGACGCGGGCAGGATCGGCGCTGCGAGCAGTCGCGCCAGCGTTCCATGGTGGCGCTCATCCATCATCGACGTCACCGACAGGCCGACGATGAAGAACACGAAGAAAATGCCGAGACCGGCGATGAAGAAGGTCGTCGTGTCAACCTGACGCGACCGGACTTCGACCGTGTCGACCGCCAGCGGCATTGCCGCCTGCGCGGCGCGGGCGGCCGCGCCATCGATGTCGGCGAGTCCGATCACGCCGAGAGCCAGCGCCGCCTGAGCCCCCAGCGACGCCGTGCGAACCTCGCCGACGAAGGACTCGGCGAGCGCGTTGGCGACGGCGGTGCCGATTTCCGCGTCGACATTGCCGAGGACGGTGATCGTCGACGGGCGGCCGGAAAGCGTTGCCAACGAGAGGTCCGGCGGAAGAATGAAAACGGCATCGACGTCGCCGTCGTCGGCCGCGGCTTGCGCCGCGTCGGGGCCGTCGAAGCGCGTGAGCGTGACGATGCCTTCCGCTTCCATGGCGGTCAGCATCGTCTCGAAGCCGCCGCCGACCGAGCCGGGATCCTCGTTCACCAGGCCGAAATCGAAATCAACTTCGCCACCACCGGGTCCGACGACGCCGCCGAGTATCAGGTTGAAGATGAAAGCGAGGATCAGCGGCGCCGCGAGGCCGATGATGAAGAAGGTACGGTCGCGCAGCCGCAGCGCGAGTTCCTTGCGCGCGATGATGAGCGCAGCACGCATCGAATCAATCCCGCAGCGCCTTGCCGGTCAAATGGAGGAACACCGTCTCGAGGTCCGGCTTCTCCACCGTGACCGAGTCGACGGTCATCCCATCCGCCGAAAGCGTCTGCAACGCCCGGGTCAGGATCGCTCCGACGTCCGGCGCGAGGATCGAAACCTCATCCGCCGACGCAGAGGCATCGGCGACGCCCGGCAGCGCCTTCACGCGGTCTGCCGCTTCCCTGACCTTGCCCGATCCCTTCACGCGGATGCGCTCGTTTTCGCCGACCAACCGCACGAGCTCCTGCTGCGTGCCTTCGGCGCGGACGACACCGCCGTCGATGATTGCGACGCGGTCGCACAGCCGCTGGGCCTCTTCCATGTAATGCGTTGTGTAGAGCACGGCGAGCCCGGCGCGCGTCAGCTGCTCGATCGACTCCAGGATCGCATTCCGGGACTGCGGGTCGACGCCGACGGTCGGCTCGTCGAGCACGAGCAGCGTCGGCGTGTGGATCAGGCCGATGCCGATGTTGAGCCGGCGCTTCATGCCGCCGGAAAACGTGCCGGCGCGGTCCTTGGCCCGATCGGCGAGCCCGATCACCTGCAGCACCTCGTCCACGCGGGCGACGAGCGCCGGTCCGGCGAGGCTGTACAAGCGTCCGAAGAACATCAGGTTCTCGCGCGCCGACAGGTCCGGGTAGATCGCCAATTCCTGCGGAACCAGTCCGATCAGCGACTTCGGCTTCAACGTGGTCGTGGTCATCGGCATGCCGCCGACCGTCACCGATCCGGCGTCGGCCGGCAACAGGCCGCAAATCATCGAAATCGTGGTGGTCTTGCCGGAGCCGTTCGGACCGAGAAGCCCGTATGTCTCGCCCTCCTTGATATGGAAGGAGACGTCCTTGACCGCCTGGATCGGCCCGTAGCTCTTGGTGAGCCCGTTCGCCTCGAGAATTATCTGCTCGGTCATGGCGGCCCGCCGCTTCGTCTCGAACGATGGTCAGGTGGTCTTTTTCAGCATTCGGCGGCGCGTGTCCAGTTCGGCGCCGCGAGTGAGCCTTGCGGCCGGCTCGCCTCGTCAGTTGAGTATGTCCACGCGGCCCGACCCGCTGATTCGCTGCGTGAGATTTCCTTCGAGCGTGCCGATGACCAGTCCGCCCGACCCCGATATCGTCACAACCGGATCGGCGGCGGTTCCGCCGTATCGGACATTGCCCGATCCGGTGATCGTCACCTCGAACGGCGAGGCCCGTCCAGCATCGACGCGGACGCTGCCGGAACCGGAGATTGTGGCTTCGAAGGCGCCGCCGGCGGCCGCGGCGACAATGCTCCCCGAGCCCTGGACAACAGCGGCGAATCCGTCGGCAACCGCGCCCAGGCGAAGGCTGCCGGAGCCTTCAAGGACCGCGTCGATGCTCGCCGCGGCACCGAACACGGCGCCGCCCGAGCCGGCGACGTTGACCGCGACGCCGCCGGCGATGTCGCCAAGGGTCACGTCGCCCGAGCCGGCGACGGACATCTCCACCGCCCCGGCCGATCCGCCGCGCAACGCGCCCGATCCCGCGACCGCCAACGTCAGTTGCCCGGCTACCGCGCCGATCTCGACCGCGGCGTCGCCGGAAATAGCGATCGCCGCCGTCTCTGTCGTGCCGATCGTGCCGGTTCCGCGCTCGGTCCCGAAGGCAAGATGGCCGGCACGATCGCCGATCGTCCACGCGCCGATGATGTTCTCGATCTCGATCTCGACGCCAGCAGGCACCCCGATTTCGACCGTCGGATAACGGTCAAGGTCGGCGAGATCGAACATCCAGCGACCGCGCCAGAATTCCCACCACCGGCGGGTGCGATCCGGCTCGCCCTCCCAGCCAATCGTCAGCGAACCGCCCGAAA
Source organism: uncultured Bauldia sp. (assembly GCA_964402275.1). Taxonomy (GTDB): domain Bacteria; phylum Pseudomonadota; class Alphaproteobacteria; order Rhizobiales; family Kaistiaceae; genus JADLGL01. The sequence goes on along the minus strand of CAYOBK010000071.1, from coordinate 920 downwards.
GGCCGATGGGCAACAGATCCAACTGCGACCGGCGTGCCGAGACGTGCAGGTCGATTGCGCCGCCCGGTTCCGTGGTGACTATCGTCAGCGTGCCGATGAAGTCGCGGATGATCAGGCGCTCGGCATCATGGCTCTCGTCGAGTTCGACGATCTCTCCGCCGCCGGCGCAGGCCGAAAGTGCCGTGAGAAAGACCGCGGCGAGGACGAACCCCAACGGCCGCCGGGCAGAACCCAACACTGTCGCCACTCCTCCCCGAAGCGCGTCAGCGCTTGATGACACGCAGCTCGTCGTCCTCGACCGCGACTTCATACACCGGCAGCGGCTCGTCGGTGAGGCCGTCGATGACCTCGCCGGTCTTGACATCAAACTCGGTGAAGTGCCAGGGGCAGGTCAGGATGTCGCCGTCGAGTTCACCGTCGATCAGCGGCCCGCCGTCATGGGTGCAGATGCCGCCGAAGGCGTAGCAGCGGCCGCCGACATTGGCGACAACCACTTCCTCGCCGTCAATCTCGACGGATCGCATCGTCCCTTCCGCGAGATCGCCGAGCCTGAGTTTGGCTTCGCTCGCCATGATCCCCCCAAATCGCCGGTTCTATACCGCCGGCAGCCTCGCGTGAATGCGCTCAAGCAGCATTTGGTGCGCCCGTTCGACAATATCGTCCAGCGACCGGGTCCGCGCCAGCAGCGCGACGGCGCGTTTGTGGATGTCGGCGCGGCTCGGCAAATGCGGCAAATGGATCGTCGCCAGGATTTCGATCGCCTTGCCGCGTGCGGCGGTCAGCGCCTTGCCGACCTCGCCGGGCGCGGCCTCGATCGCCGAGCGGATGCCGCGAATGATGTGATCGAGATCGAAGCTCTCGACGACTTCGCGCGCCGCTTTCTCAATCGTCCTGGAACCGAGGCGCTGCTCGTTCCGCAG
>CAYOBK010000070.1:0-13870 GCA_964402275.1 uncultured Bauldia sp. | reverse complement strand
GGAATTGCATTATTTTTGGGCATGCTCCGGCGTGCCGTTGGCCGAGTGACTTCGGGGCGGGCGCGGCATAGCCGTTGCTTGCAAGGAATACGAAGCTGCGTTACCGGGCCGGAGCGACGGGAGGGGATGTTGACGGACCTGCTCGAGCTTTGCGCCGATTTCGCAGACCGGGAAGTCGCCGCCGGCGAGGTTGTTCTCGCCGAGGGCGCGAAGACCGGACGGCTATACGTGCTGTCGGAGGGGGCGATGGAGGTCTTTCGCGGCGACGTTGCGATCGCGTTCGTCGATGAACCCGGGTCGGTGTTCGGCGAGATGTCGTTGCTTCTCGACATCCCTCACACCGCGAGTGTGCGTGCCGCCACGCGGGCCAAGCTCCGGATCATCGACGGCGCGCTCGACTATCTCGCGGGTCACCCGGCGCTGTTGTTGCCGATCGCGCAAATGCTTGCACGCCGTGTTCAGAATTCGACGACGTACCTTGTCGACCTCAAAGCGCCAATTCCAGGACCGCTCGGACCACTTCGCGATGGTCGACGAGGTTCTGGAGTCGCTTGTCCACCAGCAGGACAGGCAGTTCACGCCAGACGACGATCTGCCAGCCGAGCCATCTCGGTGAGCCAACCGGGCGGGCTGCGCAGGGCATCGAAGGGGCGCGAGACCTGCCCGCCGAGATCGATCGTCTCCTCCGCCATCAACGACAACCAGAACGCTCGAGCCTCATCCAGGTCGACGACCACATGCGACGGAACCGGTCCGACCTGGTGGCCGGCGTTGAACACCCAGGTGTTGCCGATACGATCCGCCCACGAGCCATCGGGCACGAACGGCGATTGATGCACGTGGCCGCTCAGCACGAAGTCGGGCTGATACTGCTCGATCCAGCAGCGAAGTGCCGGATCGCCGAACGACCGCTTGCCGCCCCAGCTGGTCGGCGACCCCTCGGGCGGGGAATGATAGACCCAGACCCAGCGGCCGGATCGTGCAGCCGAATCCCGGGCGAGCTGTCCGCCAATCTCGTCCCTTCCCTTCTCGCCGTCCCACCAGGGACACAGCGTGAAGAGCGTGTCGCCGACGGTGGGCGAATCCCCGTCGGTCGGAATGCCCATATAACGCGCGCTTCGCAGCCATCTGGCGCTCAGCTCGCCATTGGCGTCCTTTCCGTCGAGGTCGTGGTTGCCGGAACAGACGAGAAGCGGCGCAGCCGAATTGAGCCGCTTGAAATATTTCTGGACCACCACCGCTTGCGCCGGCCGGTCGACAAACGCGGCGATCTCGAGATGGTCGCCGGCGAGCACCACCACGTCGACATGCGCCGCCGCCTCGACGACCCAATCGAACTTGCGGAGGTCGTAATGAAGGTCGGCGACAAGAAGGCACTTCATGGGCGTCGCCTCCGGACGGCCGCCGCCGCGCCGGCCTTAGGTTGGGGTTCGGCTGCGGCGTACTCCGCCGCGACGATGGCGGCAATCGTGGCCGGTGCTCGCTTCATGCGCTTCCCCAAGTGTTGTCCGTCGGCTGACAAGCGCCCGAAAATTGGCCCGGCGGCGGACTCTAGCATGATGGTGGACCGTCCGGGTCCGGACAGATAGGCTTTACACGCCGACGCGAATGGGCGATCGGAGAGGACAATGGGTAGGCTGGAGCGGCCGGACACCGGCACGGGACGCGATGCCGGGCAGGCGACTGCCGGTCGCGCCGTCACGGTCCTCTATTTCGCGTCCGTCCGCGAAGGCATCGGTCTCGGCAAGGAAACGGTCCGGCCTCCGGCCACGGTGACGACGCTTGGCGAGTTCGTGGAGTGGCTGCGTAAGCGAGGGCCGGCCCATGACGCGGCGCTTGCTCCCGAACTCCGCATCCGTGCAGCAGTCGATCGTATCCATGCCAATCCGGCGACTCCGATCGCCGGTGCCGTGGAGATCGCGATTTTCCCGATGATGACCGGCGGGTAGGTCCTTGCGACTTTCCGTCACGGCGGCGCTGCGGATATCCGGCTCGACCCTTCCGGCTAGGCGCTCACCATGGACGCGGTTGCGGACCTCGAGCTCGCCGAGGGGCTGCCCCTCACCGCCGTCATCGACGCGGTCGCGGTGGAAGGCTATCGACCGCCTCGCCCGCGCCAGCGCCCGGCGGCTTCGTCGTCCGACCGTTTGGCTTCCACCCAGCGCGCCTCACCGGCGCCCGCGGCGTGCTCCTTCTTCCAGAACGGCGCATCGGTCTTCAGGAAGTCCATGATGAACCCGGCCGCGGGGAAAGCATCCTGCCGATGCGTGGAGGCCGTGATCACGGCGACAATCTCTTCGCCCGGCGTGATCCGGCCGGTGCGGTGAAGGACGGCGACGCCCAACAGATTCCATCGTTCGGCAGCGCGTGCGACGATCCGGTCGAGTTCGGCCTCGGCCATCTCCGGATAGTGCTCGAGCTCCAGCGCGGCGAGCCGCCCGCCCTCCTCGCGGCAGATGCCGACAAAGGTAACGATCGCGCCAACGTCGGGGAGCCCGGCCACCAGGCGCGCCGTCTCCGCCGCTACGTCGAAGCGCCCGCTCCCGACCGAGATGTTTGTCTTGACGTTTGCAGCCAATCTTCCGCTCGGGCAAGCCGCCGCCGGCGCCGAAGAGCGCCAGTCCGGACAACAGCTTGGCCGAAGCGCCCGACCCCGTCAAATGCCGGACTTCCGGCCGGCAGCGGCTGCCGCTAGACCATTCGCGGCAAGGAGCGTCCGGAATGGCTGCAAGCATTCCCATCGGCATCGTCGTCGTCTCCGACCGCGCTTCGAGCGGCGTCTACGAAGACCGGAGCGGGCCGGCCATCGCCGACTATCTCGCCGAGGTCCTAGCGGTGCCGTGGCATCAGGAATACCGGCTGATCCCCGACGAGCGGCCGGCGATTGCGGATTGCCTGGTCGAGCTTGCCGACGACAAGCGCTGCGCCCTCATCGCCGTTTCGGGCGGTACCGGACCGGCGCCGCGCGACGTGACGCCGGAAGCGACCGCCGAAGTCTGCGACAAGCTACTGCCCGGCTTTGCCGAAGCAATGCGGACCGCGAGCCTTGCCGAAGTGCCGACCGCGATCCTGTCGCGGCAGATCGCCGGGACGCGCGGCTCATGCCTCATCGTCAACCTCCCCGGGCGTCCATCGTCGATCCGCACCTGCCTCGACGCGGTGTTCGCCGCCGTGCCCTATTGCATCGACCTGATCGGCGGGCCGCGACTCGAAACCGACCCACGGAGGGTGACAGCGTTCCGGCCGAAGAAATAGCGGCTATCGCTCCTCCGCGCGCCAGTGACCGGAGCGGCCGCCCGACTTCTCGACCAGCCGGATGTTGCCGATCTCCATGCCGCGGTCGGCGGACTTGGCCATGTCGTAAATCGTGAGGCACGTGACCGACACGGCGGTCAGCGCCTCCATCTCGACGCCAGTGCGTCCGGTCAGCCTCGCCGTTGCGGTCACGCGAAGCCCCGGCAGCGCGTCGTCGGCGACGATGTCGACGTCGATCTTGCCGAGCTGAAGCGGGTGACAGAGCGGGATCAGCTCATGCGTCCGCTTTGCCGCCATGATGCCGGCGATCCGCGCGGTGCCGACGACGTCGCCCTTCTTCGCCTCGCCGGCGAGGATCATCGCCAGCGTCTCCGGCCGCATGCGAACGGAGCCTTCGGCCGTCGCGGCGCGTTCGGTCTCCGGCTTCTCCGAGACGTCCACCATGCGGGCGGTTCCGCCGGCGTCGATATGCGTCAAACGGGTCGACATGCCTCAGCCGACCTCCACGGTAATTGCGCCGCGCCCGTTGAGCGCGTTCTCCGGATCCCAGCGATAGTCGATGGTTTCGATCCGCATGTCGCGGGCGTCGATCAGAAGCAACCGGCCGACGAGGCTGGAGCCGATGCCGGCGAGTTCCTTGATGATCTCGGTCGCCTGAACGCAGCCAACGAGCCCCGTCAGAACGCCGAGCACGCCGAGTTCGGCGCAGACCGGCGACGCGCCGTCCACCGGCGGGTCGGGAAAGAGGCAGCGGTATGTCGGGTTGGGGTCGCCGTCGGCGCTGCGCTCATACGGCTTCAGCATCGTGACGTTGCCGTCGAACCGCATCACCGCCGCGGTCACCAAAGGCCTTCGGGCGCGATAGCAGGCGTCGGAGATCGCGTAACGCGAGTCGGCGTTGTCGGTGCAGTCGGCGACGATGTCGTAGCCCGCGACCAACCCATCGACGTTATCCGCCGTCACCCTTGCTTCGATCGGCTCGACCGTGACGTTGGGATTGAGCGCGGTCAGCAACCCGGCTGCGCGACCGACCTTCGACTTGCCGACATCGGCGGTGCGGTACAGCACTTGACGCTGGAGGTTGACGAGCGACACCTTGTCGTGATCGACGATGCCGATACGCCCGATGCCGGCGGCCGCGCCATAGGCAAGCACGGGGACGCCAAGCCCGCCGGCGCCGATCACAAGGAGACTGGCGTGCTTCAGGCGCTGCTGGCCGGCGCCGCCGACGTCGGGCAGCACCAGATGCCGCGCGTAGCGCTCGATCTCTTCCGCTGACAGTTCCATGCGCGTGTCGCGGGCTCCGAGAAATCTATCTATGTTTCAGCGCCTTGCCGGTCCCGGCGCGGATCGCATCCGGCAAGATACGCCGGTTGGCGGCGCTGTTCAAAGCAGGAGCGAGTCATTAAGTCTCGGAAACACCGCATCTTGTCCGGAACCCCGCGAATGGACCTTCTCCCCGTCGCAACCGCATTGGAGCGCGTCCTTGCCGGCGTCGAACCGCTGCCGGGAGAGAAGGTCGCACTCGCCGACGCCGGCGGCCGCGTGCTCGCCGAGCCGGTGATCGCGCGGCGGCGCCAGCCGGCGTTCAACGCTTCAGCCATGGACGGATACGCGTTCAGCAGCAGCGACGCGCGCCCGGGTTCGCGGCTGTCGCTGGTTGGCGAGGCGGCCGCGGGGAGGCGCTTCGCCGGGTCGCTCGGGCCGAACGACGCGGTGCGCATCTTCACCGGCGCGCCGCTGCCCGATGGCGCGGATGCCGTGCTGCCGCAAGAGGATGCGGTGGTCGACGGGTCGGTTCTTGTCATCCGCGACGCGGTGGAGCCGCTCAACGACGTCCGGCTGGCCGGAGCCGACTTCGAGGCCGGCGACGAGTTGCTGCCCGCCGGCCGCATCGTCGGTCCCCGCGAGCTCGCTGCCGCGGCGGCGGCCAATCTCGATGCCGTGTCGGTGCGGCGAAAGCCGCGTGTCGCGGTGCTCTCCATCGGCGACGAACTCGTCGCCCCGGGCTCCGAGCCCGGCCCGGACCAGACGATCGCAACCAACGCCCTGGCGATCGCCGACATCGCGCGCGCTGCCGGCGCAACCGCGGACGATCTCGGAATCGTCGCCGACGAAACACCGCGGGTGACGGATATCGCGAAGGCTGTGTCCGCCGACGCCGATGTGCTGGTCACGATCGGCGGCGCCTCGGTCGGCGACCGCGACGTGGCGAGGCCCGGCCTCGCCGCCGCCGGTATGTAACTCGATTTCTGGCGGATCGCGATGCGGCCCGGGAAGCCGCTGGTGTTCGGGCGCCTTGGGGAAATGGCCGTGCTCGGGCTTCCGGGCAATCCGGTTTCGAGCTTCGTCTGCGGCATGGTGTTCCTTCGGCCGCTGATCGGGGCGCTCCTCGGCCGCGCCCGAGACGACGGCGTTCAACCCGCGGCTCTGGGTGCCGACATGCCGGCCAATGGCGTCAGGACGACGTATCTGCGGGCAAAGCTGGTCGCGCGCGAGGACCGCCTGCCCGAGGCGTTCCCGCTGGAGCAGCAGGATTCGTCGCTCATCGGCGTGCTGGTGCGCGCCGACTGCCTCCTGATCCGTCCGGCGAATGCCGAGCCTTCGGCCGCGGGGTCGATCTGTAGTATCATCCGCCTGTGACGAGATTGCGCCACAATCCATGTCCGTTTTGGTGGCGCATTCCCTTCGATGCCAGGAGCCGCGGCAGTCGCCGGTTTGGCCCGGCTGAGCGCGCAGATCTGGACTACGGATCAATGAAGCATGGTTGAGTCGGGAGAGGCCAAAGACCTTAGGCTCGAGGATCTCTACAATGACGAGATCCTGCGGTTCGCTGGCAACATCACGCGCGTCGGCCGCCTCGCAGCGCCCGATGCATCGGCGACGGTTCACTCGCGCCTTTGCGGTTCGACGGCGACCGTCGATATTTTGATGGACGGCGATGAGTTTGTGAACTTCGCCCACGAGGTCAGAGCTTGCGCTCTTGGCCAGACGTCGGCGGCGATCATGGCCAGCAATATTGTCGGGGCGACGAAGAGCGATGTTTTGACCGCCCGCCGGCAGCTCGTTGACATGCTGAAGCACGACGGTCCGCCTCCTGACGGCCGGTTCGCTGACCTTGCCGTTCTCGAACCGGTGCGGGACTACAAGCCGCGGCACGCGGCGGTGTTGCTCCCGTTCGACGCCGTTGCCGCCGCGCTTCGGCAGATCGAAGATGCCGCGGCCGGAGCCGTCCGGGGAGAGGACGGTTGACGATGTCGGAGGCCGACCGGCGCCGCGGCGGAACAATCCTGCGCGAGCGGCCGGCCGACGGCGCGCCTTCGGCTGCCGGGATGGTCGATCCGTTCGGGAGGCACATCACCTATCTCCGCCTGTCGGTTACCGACCGCTGCGACTTCCGCTGCGTGTACTGCATGTCCGAGCACATGGCGTTCCTGCCGAAGCAGGAGCTTCTTACGCTGGAGGAACTCGACCGGCTCGCCTCGGCCTTCATCCAACGCGGCGTCCGCAAGCTGCGCATCACGGGCGGCGAGCCGCTGGTGCGCCGGGGGATCACAACGCTGTTCCGCTCGCTGTCGCGTCATCTGGAAAGCGGCGCGCTCGACGAGTTGACGCTGACCACCAACGGTTCGCAGCTCGCCTGCTGCGCCGCGGCACTGGCCGATTGCGGTGTCCGGCGGATCAACGTCTCGATCGATACGCTCGACCCGGACAAGTTCCGGCGAATCACCCGCAGCGGCGACCTTGCGAAGGTACTGGCCGGAATCCGCGCCGCGCAAGCTGCGGGCATTGCCATCAAGATCAACACGGTCGCGCTTCGCGAAGCCAACCGGCGCGAGCTCTCCGGGATGATCGAATGGGCGCATGGCGAAGGATTCGATCTGACGCTGATCGAGACCATGCCGCTCGGCGAGATCGACGAGGACCGAACCGATCAGTATCTGCCGCTCACCGAGGTTCGCGCGCTTCTTTCGGAGCGCTGGACGCTCGAGGACATCCCCCATCGGACCGGCGGTCCGGCTCGTTATGTCCGGGTCGCCGAGACCGGCGGCCGCCTCGGCTTCATTACGCCGTTGACGCACAATTTTTGCGAATCCTGCAACCGCGTGCGAATCACCTGCACCGGCAGGCTCTACATGTGTCTCGGCCAGGGCGACGACGCCGATCTCCGGGCGCCGCTGCGCGCCTTTGCCTCTGACGAGGCCCTCCACGCCGCCATGGACGACGCGATCGCACGAAAGCCGAAAGGCCATGATTTCGTGATCGACCGCCGCGGCCAGGCGCCCGCCCTCGCCCGGCATATGAGCGTGACCGGTGGCTGACCGGATGAGCGCCCAGGCGCGCCAGGCCATAGGCGGGCGATTTCCCCTTTCGCCGCGCCGCTAACGGGCCAGCGGCAATTCCAGGTGCACGGCGAGACCGCCGCTGCTGCCGACGCCGAACTCGACGCTGCCGCTGTTCAGCGTCACGATCTCCTTGGCTATCGCCAGGCCAAGCCCCGCGCCCGCCTTGCTTTCGTCGGCGCGATGGCCGCGCTGCGACACCAGATCCCGTTCCTTTACCGGCAGTCCCGGCCCGTCATCCTCGACATCGATGAGCGCCGTCTGGCCGTTTCTGACCGCCCGAACGGTCACCAGCGATCGGCCCCATTTGGCGGCGTTCTCGAGAATGACGCCGAGAAGCTCGATGAGATCGTGATTATCGAGGTCCACCAGAAGGTCGGGATCGGCGGTGATGTCCCATCGCAGCACCTCACCGGCACGGGTCCGCTTGAGTACGCCGATGGTGCGATCGAGCGCCTCGTTAACCGAAGCGACGTAGCGCTCGCTGCGTGCTCTGATCCGGAGCCGCGACAATCGCAGCTGGTGGTCGATCTTGTCGACCATGTCACCGGCGACCTCGTCGATGAGGGCAGCTTCATCCTCGTTGCCGCCAGCCCGGATTTCCTCGGCAGCGGTCGTCAATACCGAGAGCGGCGTCTTTAACCCATGCGCGAGATCCGACGCCCGGGCGCGGGCGAAGGCGATCGACGCCTCCTGCGACCGCAACAGGTCGTTGACCTCGTTCACAAGCGGCTCGACCTCCACCGGGAATTCGCCCTCAAGATTGCTCGCCCGGCCGCTGCGGATCTCTTCAAGGCCGGCGCGGATGGCGCTCAGCGACCGGAGGCCGAGGCCTACCTGCAGCCAAGCCGCGGCAACGAGCACGATGCCGAGAATGCCGAGGGCGACCGCGAGCTCGGTGCTGAAACGGGAAATGGACGCGATGAATGCGGCGCGATCCTCCGCGACCACCACGACGAAAGACCGCGTGCCGTCGGCGAGAGGATAGCTGATCAGCCGCGCCAGAACCGACAGAGTCTGATCCGCAGGGCCGTCGAGAACCACGAAACGCGGCTCCCCGCCCTCGACCGATTCAGCGGGGACGGCCATCTCGAAATCCCACAGCGAGCGCGAACGGGCAATTTCGCCCGACCGGGCGTCGGTGACCTGCCAGTAAAGGCCGCCGAAAGGCGTGCTATATCGCGGATCCTCCAGCGGCAGCGCCATCGTTGCGGTGAAGGTCTCGGGTTCCACCGCCGCCACGACCCGGTTCATCGTCGCGCTCAGGTCGTCGCGAATGCCGCGCTCGACATTGTCGGCAAAGAACAGCCCAATCGCAACGCCGGCGAGAACCAGAGCCAGGGTAATCCAGATCGCGGCGCCGGCCAGCAGCCGCAGTCTAAGCGAACGCGGGTTCAGGGCTCGACCTCGCCGACATAGTAGCCAAAGCCGCGCCGATTGTGGATGACGGGGCGGCCGAGCTTTTTCCGTAGCCTGCCGACCAGGACTTCAACCGAATTGGAGTCGCGGTCGAAATCCTGGGCGTAGAGATGTTCGATCAGCCGGATCTGCGGCACGATCTCGCCTTGGTGATGCAGGAGATAGTGGAGCAATTTGTATTCCATCGGCGTCACGCTCACCGGGTTGCCGTCAAGCGTCACCGACATCGTCTGGGTGTCGAGAGCGAGCCCGTCCACCTCGAACCGCGTCGAGGCATGACCTGCGGCGCGGCGAACGATGGCGCGAACGCGCGCGACGACTTCCTCCATTCGGAATGGCTTGGGGACGTAGTCGTCGGCGCCGGCTTCGATCCCCTCTACGCGTTCCTCCCAGTTGCCGCGCGCGGTGAGGATCAGGACCGGCATGAGGCGCTTGGCGCGACGCCAGCGCTTGATGGTCGTCAGCCCGTCGAGAGTCGGCAGGCCCAGGTCGAGAATGACCGCGTCGAAATCCTCCGTATCGCCGCGGAACCATGCGTCCTCGCCGTCGCTGGCGATCTCGACGACAAATCCGGCCATCACCAGCGCATGCGCGAGCGACTGCGCGATCCGAGCTTCGTCCTCGGCCACTAGCACGCGCATGGCGGCAAACCTTACAGTTGCACTCGCGCGCCGGTCGAGGCGAGGAAGTAGTACCGCATCACCATGCCGCCGGCGCCGAGAGTCTTGACCTCATAGAGGAGCAATACATCCTGAACGAGCACCAGGTGAACATCGATTACGGGGTCATCTGTGTATTGTGCGACAATAGTCAACAAGGCATCCAGGGGGATGGCCAGTTGCCGCCGGACGGCCTCGATCGCGGCATTCTGACCGAGGACCCCGGCACCACCTCCTCCGCCTCCGCCGCCACCCACGCCGGACGAGGGCGAACCGGCGCCGCCCAGGAGCTCGCCCGGCAATTCGAGGATCGCCTCGGGTATATCCAGCAGTTCGTCGACGATGTCGCCCAGTCCCGAAAGCAGGCCGCCTTGGGCGGCAACGGGCCCCGCAAGACCCGCGGCAACAAGATAAACGGCCGAAACCGGCCAGATCCTACGCAGAACTGAGATCATTCGGCGATTTCTAGTAAATCTCGCCTGACAAAACGCTGACACCGCCTGTCAGGGCTCCGTCATACACGCTCCGTTACGTTGCGTTTCACTTAACGGACCTCAGGAGCTGCCAATGATTTCCAGGACTATGCTCATTGTTGCCTCGCTAACCGCGACGCTTGGCGTTGCCGCTCCGGCGAGTGCATTCGACCTCAATGTCGGCGCCGAACTCGATATCGGGGTTGGCGCGGGCGGCGGCGGGGCCGGCGCGGAAGCCGGTGCCGGCGGCGGCGTTCAGTTTGGTCTGGCGGGGCAAGCCGGCGGACAAGGAACATTGACGACCAACGTCGGCGGTGAAGCCGACGCCTATGTCGCGATGGTGATCACCCTCATTCTCAACAGCCAGTGGCAGGGGAACGAATTCAACGCCGCCGTGTCGCTGGATGGCGCCCAGGCGTATTCGGTGGCCACATGGCTCACCGCAGAGACCCGGGCCCGCTTCGACGCAGCCGTCGAGCAGGCTGAACAGCAAATCTACAATCTGCAAGTTGCAATCGCCGCAAACTCCACGATGTCCGCATGGCTCCAGGCGGGGAACATCGATCTGTCTTCGGTGATTGCCGTGGGCGTGGACACCGAGGGGCAGCTCGTGGCGTTCACGCACTAGACCTGTCGGGGCATCGAGGACGAGCTTCCCTGGCGCCGTTACCCGAGGAACTCCGATAGGTCATTGGAGGGCAGGCTACGCCTCAGCAGCCTGCCCTCCACACTTTTTGGGCAGAGGGGTCGGGTCCAGGGAGAGGGTCACACAGCCGTGTCGACCCTCTCCCTGCCGGCCCCTGCCTCGGAGCCTCCTCCCGTCAGTTCCAGCCGGCATAGCCCGGTCCCGGCTTGGCGAATGGCGGGAGATGACGCAGAGTCGATCTGGACAACCCCACTCACCTGAAAATCGGCTCACGCGGTCGATACGGCGGAATGACGGGCATTCCCAGAAGTGGAGCGGCTGCGGCCGCGATGGCGCTCAGCGTCTGCCTGGCCGGCCTTGCCGCCGCCACAGGCGGGTTCGTTGACGTCACCGAAACCAACCTGCCGGTCATGGGTCCCGCCGGCCGTTCGATGCACGCATCGGCGGCCGACATGGACGGTGACGGCGATCCCGACATCGTCGTCGCCCGGGAGTTCCAGACCAACCCTGGTGCTCGTCAACGACGGTGCCGGGCGGTTCACGGATGAAAGCGCGGAACGGCTGCCCCCCGCGGAGCACGACAGCGAGGAGGTGATCGCGGCCGACTTCAACGGCGATGGGCACATCGACCTGTTCTTCGTGTCCGAGGACGACCGGATCCATGAGCTCTATTTCAACGATGGTACCGGACGCTTCAGCGACGAGAGCGAGCGAATTCCGCTCACCTCGATCGCCAACGGCACGCTGGCGATCGATGTCGACCTCGACGGACATCTCGATATCGTCCTTGCCAACAACGGCGCCAACGCCGTCCTGGTGAACGACGGCTACGGCAATTTCCGCGACGAAACCGCCGCGAGGCTCCCGGCTACAACGGAAGTCAGCCAGGACGTCGAGGCGGGAGATGTGGATGGGGACGGCGACATCGATCTGGTGTTCGCCAATGAAGGACCGAACGCGGTACTTCTCAACGACGGCACAGGCGCCTTCACCGATGTCGGCGGATTGCCGGCGGGCCGGCTGACCGAAAGCCGGATGGTATCGCTCGGCGACATCGACGGCGACGGCGACCTCGACCTCTTCTTCGCCAATGTCCAGCTGTTCGTTGCAGGGGCCGACCCACAGAACCAGCTATACATCAACGATGGTGCCGGCAACTTCACCGAGGAGACCGGCACCCGCCTGCCTCCCGACGCCGATCCGTCATTCGAAGGCAAGCTGATCGACCTCGATGGCGATGGCGACCTCGACATCATTGTCGGCAATACCAACGCGCTGTTCGGGCCGGGCGACGCACCCGTCCGTGCCTATCTGAACGAGGGTGGCCGATTCACAGCAGCGATCGGCTGGCTACCAGCCAGCGCGTCCGGCAATGCGTTCAGCATCGCGGCGGGCGATTTCAACCGCGACGGAGGCGTGGACCTCTATCTCGGCCTTCGCTATGGTCAGGACCGACTGCTGATCCGGCCCTGATTGCGGGCGCACAGGGCACTGAACGCGCCACGCCCGGTCGTCATTCTTGTCCGGCTGTCACCATCATATCCACGGCGTACATCCTGGCGGCGGCACAGTTCCCATCAACAACGGAACAGAGACGATCGCCATCAATAAGAGCCAACGGCGCTTCTTCATTTGCCCTCTCCCACAGTCCCGATTCGACGGAATGGTAGTCCGGTTGCCACGCGAGAGAAACGGCGCAATTCAGCCCGCAACCAGGAATTCCGGACGCGGCGAACCCTTGCGCGGGCAGAGGGACCTAGTCCGCCATCAGCGGCGTGATGAGCGCGGCCACGCCGGGGCGAACGCGCTCGAGACGCTCGACCGTCGCCGCGACCGTCTCGCGGCCGCGGCCCTCCTCCAGCGGGAATTCCCGGCGCAGGCCGTCGACCACCTCCGAGAGCCCTCCGGGTCCATCGACCATGAAGTCAGCCAGCGCCGCCAGATGGAAGTGGAACCACAGATAGTCGCGCTGGCCCATCTGGAAGTAGATCTGGTCGAACTGGGCCAGGGTGCCGAACCGGTTCCCGGACGCGAAGCGCGGCGGCATGCCGCTCTGATAGCCGATGAACTCCGGCCGCTCGGCGCGGATGTAGCCGGCCATGATGACGTTGGCGATAAGCTCGTTGACCCAGAGATTTGCGCTGACGATGCCGAGGTCCTGCGCGACGACATGGCCGACCTCGTGGAAGGCCCAGGCCGCGCTGACAACGCGGTTGTCGAGGTCCCAAAGGTCGAAACCCGGATGGTCATCGGCGCGATCGGCAACGACGATGAAGCCGGTCGCGGTCTCGGCGTGCGGCGACGGATACGGCAGCGGCGTCACGCGCGGATAGTCCGCCGCATCGAGAACCGCCATCCTGATTGTTCCGTCCCAGCCAAGTTCCCGACGATACCAGTCGACAGCGGCGGCGACTTCGTCGGCGAAGAAGCGCGCCTCCGCGTCCGCACCTTCCGAGTACGTCACGATCACACGATCGGCCGTAATGGTCGCAAGACCGAGCTCGGCCACGCGGCCGGCGATTGTCGCCGGCTGCCCGAATGACGGACTGACGGCAGCGGCGTAGAGTGTCAGCGCTGCGATGGTTACGAGGATCGGACGGAGGCGTTTCATCATTGCCAGGGCTTGACCCCGCCGCGTTGCCGCTATTTCACCGCGTCGCCCCGGTGAAGTTCGTACCCTCGGTAATGGCGCCTATGAGATTTGCCGCGGTCAGGACCGCGCCGGTGAAATCGGCGTTGGTGAGGTCGGCCTCGTTGAGGTCGACACGGTAAAGGTAGGCGTTGACCAGACTGGCATCCGTGAGCTTCGTCTGCTGCATCTCGGCCTCACGGAAGTAGGCGTTGTCGGCGCGGACGCCGGTCAAATCGGCCCGGATCAGACGGGCGTAGAAAAGGTCCGCGCCCTCCAGAATCGCGCCGGCCATCATCGCGTCGTTCAGGATCGCGTCCTCCATGTCGGTGCCGGAAAGGTCGGCCCCGCTGAGGTTGGCGCGAATCAGCCGGATGCTGCCCATGAAGGCGCCGCGCAGCGACGCGCCACTGAGATTGACGGCGCTGGCGTCCGCCTCGAACATC
>CAYOBK010000069.1:0-12320 GCA_964402275.1 uncultured Bauldia sp. | reverse complement strand
ACGTCGTCGGCGGCTACCGCGAGACGACGTTCCAGGCCACCGACCGGCTCATGATCTACGACATCGCCGCCGATCGGTGGCGCGAGGGTCGGCCGCTGCCGACCGCCCGCGGCGCGCTGGCGGTCGCCGTCGTCGACGGGCGAATCCACGCGATCGGCGGCGCCGGGGCGAGCGGCGCCGGGACCGCACACGAGATCTACGACCCGCGGCAGGACGCTTGGACGGAGGCTTTGGACATGCCGACGCCGCGCGAGCACATCGCCGCCGCTGTCGTCGGCGCCGACATCGTCGTCCTTGGCGGAAGAAACGGCCGGACCTCGACGATGACGACGAACGAGATCTACGACACAGCCACCGGCCTGTGGCGACAGGGCGCCGATGTTCCGACCGGCCGCAGCGGCGTTGCCGCCGTCCCGCTCGGCGGCTACGTCTACTTCTTCGGCGGCGAGCAGTTCGACCGCGGTCAAAGCACCTTCGACGAGGCCGAGCGTTACGACCCGGCGATCGACCAATGGGCTCGGCTTCCCGACATGCCGACCGCCCGTCACGGCCTCGCCGCCGCGGCGATCGGCGGACAGATCTATGTCGTCTCGGGAGGGCCCGACGCCGGCTTCGCCTTCAGCGACGTCCTCGAAAGGCTGACGCCCTGAGGTTACGGCCCGCTCAAGTGCGTTTCTCCCTCTCCCCGTTTACGGGGAGAGGGTCGGGGTGAGGGGCGGTTCGCAGCAACTCGAGCATCGCCTCGAGAACACCGTCAGAATTCTCAAGCACGTCATTGTTCCAGAACCGCATCACGCGGTATCCCCGCCCCAACAGCCAAGCGTCGCGAGTCCGATCGCGCTTTGAATCGGCGTGCTGGCCGCCGTCGATCTCCACCACCAGCCTTGTCTCGCGGCAGCAGAAATCCGCGACGTAGGGGCCGATCGGCTCCTGCCGAACGAATTTGAACCCGCCGAGCCGTCGGTCGCGCAGGCAGTTCCACAAACGCCGCTCGGCGTCGGTCGCGTCACGCCTGAGGCGGCGCGACCGCGGCGTTGCTTGCCTGTCCTTACCGCGCATCGCCCCTCCCCCTAACCCTCTCCCCGCAAGCGGGGAGAGGGAACAGAAATCAAGCTTCGTACCGAAGGCATGGCGAGTTCGCCGAACGACATCAAACCGCGAGGTAACGTCGTTCCAGGTGCTTGAGGAAATGCCCGGCACCGGCCGGCGAACCGGTTGCGGCGGCGACGAGCTCGTCCCGGTCCATCAGGCTGCCCTTGCCGTGGATGTTGGCGCGCAGCCACTCGACAAGCGGGCGGAAATCGCCCTTGGCGAGTGCCGGCTCGAGATCGGCGCGCGCGGTCCGTGCCGCATCGAATAGCTGCGCGGCGACCATCGCACCGACGAGATACATCGGGAAATAGCCGTAGGCCCCGCCATACCAATGGATGTCCTGAAGGCATCCGCGGCGGTCATCGGGCACCTTGAGGCCGAGCAGAGCCGCGACCGCCTCGCCGAAGCCGCCGGGAAGTTCGTCGACCGGGAGATCGCCTGAAATCAACGCCTTCTCGAGGCCGTAGCGGACGAGAATATGGGCCGGATAGGTGAGCTCGTCGGCGTCCACGCGGATGAAATCCGGCTCCACTCGCCGGACGATGCGCCGAAGGTTCTCGTCCGACCAGGCGGGCCCCGTCCCGCCGAATTCTCCGCGGACGAGCGGGAGGAGATAGGACAGGAAGGAATCGGTCTTCGCCGCCTGCAACTCCATGATCATCGACTGGCTCTCATGGACGGCCATGCCCTTCGCCAACCCGACCGGCTGCGACCGCCAGTCACGCGGCCGGCCCTGTTCGTAGAGCGCGTGGCCGCCTTCGTGGATGGTCGCCATCAGCGCCGGCAGGAACGTCTCGTCCGAAAAGCGCGTCGTCACGCGGACGTCGCCGAAGGAGCCGCCGGTGAAGGGATGGGCGGAGACGTCGAGCCGGCCGCGCTCGAAGTCGAAGCCGAGCCGGTCGAGCAGCACTCGGCAGAGCTTCTCCTGCCGATCGGCCGGAAACGGACCCGCGAGCGGTACGATCGCCGGCCCCTGCTTCTGCCGCTCGACCGCGCGCCGAATCAGCTCCGGCAGCGCCGCGCGCACCGGCGCGAACAGCGCGTCGATCCGCTCCTCGGTCGCGCCACTGTCATACTGGTCGAGCAGCGCATCGTAGGGCGGGAGGCCGAGCGCCGCGCCGACCGCCTCCCCGATCTCGCGCTGCAGCCGCACCACTTCCGCAAGCAGCCCTTTCACCGCCTTGAAGTCGTTGTCCTTCCGCGCCGATTGCCAGGCGTGCTGGCAAAGCGTGTTTGCCCTGGTGCTGGCGAGGAGGAGGTGGCGCGGGATCGCCGCCGCACGGAGATGCATCCGCCGCATTTCCCGGAGATTCGCCGTCTGCCAATCGGAGAGCGCCGCCTCCTCTTCGGCCGCCGCGGCGATCAGCTCGGCCGTCGCGCTCGAGGTCAGGAGCTCGTGTCCGATGTCCTCGAGCGTCGCCATCTGATCCGAGCGTCCCTCGATCGCGCCCTTCGGCATCATCGTCTCGGTGTCCCAGCCGAGGAGTCCGATCACGTCGTTGACGATCGCCGAGCGGGCGAAGCGGGCTTCGAGTTCGTTATAGGCGGACATGCGGCGGCTGCCTTTCCTCGCGCACCAGCGATAGCCGGCGCCGATTGTCAATGACGCCGCATCTTCGCCGGCCGCGCAACTGCGCTATGCTGCGTCGAGGGGGTGCCGCATGTCCGACGCGAAGGGCGAATCCGCTCCGCCACGGGAGGCGGTCTCCGCCTTCTCGATCTTCGCCGTCTTCCTCCGCCTCGGCCTCACCAGCTTCGGCGGCCCGGTGGCCCATATCGGCTATTTCCGCGACGAGTTCGTCACGCGGAAACGCTGGCTGGGCGAGCGCGACTATGCCGATCTCGTGGCCCTCTGCCAGTTCCTGCCGGGCCCGGCGTCGAGCCAGGTCGGCATGGCGATCGGCCTCGCCCGCGCCGGCCTCGCCGGATCGCTCGCCGCGTGGCTCGGCTTCACCCTCCCCTCGGCGCTGATCATGATCGCCGCCGGCTACCGCATTCTCGCGCTCGGCGGCGACGGGACGCCCGGCTGGGTGGAGGGGCTGAAGATCGTCGCCGTCGCCGTCGTGGCGCAAGCCGTCTGGGGCATGGGCCGGAGCCACGCCGCCGATCTGCCGCGGATCGCCGTCGTTGCCGCCGCGGCCGCCTTGGCGCTGCTGTGGCCGAGCGCCTGGGCGCAGGTCGCGATCATCGCCGGTGGCGCGATCGCCGGACTGCTCCTGCCGCCGGCCACGGCCGACGCGGTGGATGCGGACCGCAACGCCGCCTTCGGCGCAGGCGTCGGCCGTTCCGCCGGTGCGGCCGCGCTGGCCGCCTTCGTCGTGCTGCTGATCGCGCTCCCCCTGCTCGCCGCCGCGACGGCATCGCCGGCGGTCGACGTCATCGATGCGGCTTACCGCTCCGGCGCCCTCGTCTTCGGCGGCGGCCATGTCGTGCTGCCGCTCCTCGACGAAGCGGTGGTCACGCCCGGCTGGATCGGCGAGGACACCTTTCTCGCCGGCTACGGCCTGGCGCAGGCCGTGCCCGCTCGGCGGCGTCATCGCGCTCTCCGCGATCTTTTTGCCGTCGTTCCTCCTCATCGTCGGCGTTCTCCCCTACTGGGACCGCCTTCGCCATGTCGCTCCCGTCCGCCGCGCCCTTTCGGGCGTCAACGCCGCCGTCGTCGGCCTCCTCCTTGCCGCGCTGTGGGATCCGGTGATCGTCAGCGCCATCCGTGACTGGCAGGGCGCTGTGTTGGCGCTGGCGGCGCTCGCGGCGCTGATGCTTCTGCGTCTGCCGCCATGGATCGTCGTCGCCGCGACGGCCGCCGGCGGAGCGATCATCGGAACGCTGTGACTGCACGCAGTTGCTGATTCAGACCGATTGCACAACCGGAACTTTCGGCACCGCACGCGTCGGAACCGGCGCCATTCAACCGACATTAGGTTTGAATTGACATCGCGGTATTCGCGGGAGGACAGTCGATAACCGGCTGGGGAGGGAGGTGAACCATGAAACACAACACCCTCATCGATCTCGACAAGACCGCCGGCCTGCATGCGGTCGGCAAGGCTTCAATGTCGCACCAGGAGCGGCAGGAACGCTGGGCGGAACTGCTCAGCCGTGAGCCGCAGCGTGTGCTAAGTGCGCTTGAAGGGACGGAGTATCAGGCGGGCGAGGCGCAAGCGAGAATGCGGTGCGACCATTCGCCCATCTCGGTTGCCTATGCCGACGCGGTTCTGAGGGCCGAAGGTCTCGAGGACGACACTTACGGCGCCGCAAGACGGTTCTTCGGCCTCTCCGACGAACAGCTGCACGAGATCGTGTGTTACTGCTACCACGGCTTCACGATGTATGCGGGTTCGGTGGCTTCGCGGCTGCACTCGATGACCAGCGCCGGCCGCGCGGTCAGCGGCTTCCGTCGGGCATGGCGGGCGATATCCGGCTGACGGAGTGCCGGAAATCCGGGGGTTCGGGCGGTTCCTGACAAGAGGCGCCACCCGGGCGATCCTTTGCGGCCGTCATGGACCTTCGTTCGCCGCTCGCTGAGAGGCGGCCGAGCCGTGCTGGCGCGGCGTGCCTGATCCGTGTCTTGGCGAAGCGGGCCTTCGCGGTCCGCGCGCCGCCCTGCGCCTCGGCCGGCCCGCCTCCGTCCGCCGTCGGCATTTGCGGCACATCAATGACGTGACGGCTCGGGTCATGGCATCGACGCCGCCATGTCCGCGACCCTCCACGACGCCCGCACCCTCCTTTGGATCAAGCTGATCCATACCTTCTTCTGGGCGCTGTTCGCGACGTCGATCGTCGCCATCCCGGTCGCAACCGCGCTCGGCCGCTACGACATCGGGCTCTGGCTGACGCTGCTGGTGTCGGTCGAGGTGGTGACGCTCGTGATCAACCGGATGCATTGTCCGCTGACCGGCATCGCCGCCCGCTACACTGACGACCGGCCGGTCGGCTTCGACATCTTCCTCCCGCAATGGGTGGCGCGGAACAACAAGCTGATCTTCGGCACGCTTCTCGTGGGGGCGGAGGTTTATCTGATTTGGGCTTGGCTCAGCGGATGAGACCAAGCTAGGCGAGGCAGAGAATAGGACACCATCCAAATATCTAATAGAATGGTGCTTCCCGAAGTTCCGACGGGCGAACCTTCAACGCCAAACCGAAAACATTGATTGTCCCGACAGCCACCTCGGCAAACCACGGCGGTGCAAACGGCGAAACTATTACTTCGTCTATTAGAACGCCTAGGTCGCATGTCACGAGTCGGCCGGTAGTTGACTTCCCTTCGTTAGGTAGGACGATCCTGACTTCGTCCTCATGGGCCAGGGACCGACGCTTACAGAAGAGTCGTTCGATCCCGTTTGGGGCATAAGAGTGGCTGAAATCCAAGTAGTGTACACGTCCAACGACCCCCGTTGGCTCGTGCTCGAGAGTGTCCCATAATTGTCCAACCGTTGATCGGATTGCGACGCCGGGGCTTCCGGGCGAGCAGTAGAGTCGCCAGAGTGCCTCCGATTCCCCGCTGTTTGCATGCCAGCAGCTAACCAATGCGCTTCGCATGCTTGATGAAATCGCCTTCACGTCCTTAAGCAATCGACTTGCGTTAGCAGCGATGCGCTCATCATCCAGCTCTGGTTTCGGAAAGCCCGCTGGAGGAAGTTGTAACGCTGCCCGATAGAAATCGAGGTAGAACTGATCCCAATCGGTTCACGGCTGACCAGTCCAACGGCCCCCTCAAAGCGATCCCCCAAATGACTGGCAGGCGAGGCGAAAAAACCTTGGTGCTGCACCATGGACACGAATTTCGCGAAGTCCATGTAGCGCCAGACGACCCGTTCGTCCTCTACCGACAGATCTAGACTGCCCGACCAATAGACCGGCGTCGCAAGCTCAATGAGTTGGTCGGCGTGACAAGCTCCGACCAACATAGGGGCTGACTCAGCTCCGTACCCCGCAAAGGCCGGGTGACCTCTGGCAGCCGGTTGGCCACAAACAACGCACCGGTTCCACCGCTGGGTCATCACTCGGCGAAGATCATGCGCAATCCGACCAGTAGACCTGAGCCTATCAAAGACTACCCGGTCTTCGGGACCGGTATCGACGTCAACCATTGGCTTCCGACCTGTTCTCCTCTCCTTCGACTCGAATCCCGGCCCGGTTTTGTCAATGCCCCCGTCCCCGCCGGGCTGGCATCGCCGCTTGAAAAAAGCTATCGCTCCGCCACCTTGAGGGTCTCGCCCCGCCGGGCGGCCGACGAGCCCCAATGAACGCTCCGGACCGATGACCAAGCACCAGAAGAAGCCCGTCTATCCGCCTGTCGATCCGTCGCCTTCCTTCCCGAAGATGGAGGAGGAGATCGCCGCCTGGTGGAAGAAGGAAGGCACGTTCCAACGCTCGATCGACCGCCGCCGCGACGCCGGCGCCGCCGAGTTCGTCTTCTATGACGGCCCGCCTTTCGCCAACGGCCTGCCGCATTACGGCCATCTCGTCACCGGCTACGTGAAGGACATCGTGCCGCGCTACCAGACGATGCGCGGCAAGGTCGTCGACCGGCGTTTCGGCTGGGATTGCCACGGCCTCCCCGCCGAACTTCACGCCGAGAAGGAGCTGCAGCTCTCCGGCCGGAAGTCGATCCAGGAATACGGCGTCGAGAGGTTCAACGACTATTGCCGCACGTCGGTCATGCAGCTCGCCGGCGAGTGGGAGCGCTACGTCACCCGCCAGGCGCGTTGGGTCGATTTCGCCAACGACTACAAGACCATGGACCTCTCCTACATGGAGAGCGTGATGTGGGCGTTCAAAACGCTCCACGACAAGGGGCTGATCTACGAGGGCTTCCGCGTCGTCCCCTACTCCTGGGCGGCCGAGACGCCGCTGTCGAATTTCGAGACGCGGCTCGACGATTCCTACCGGATGCGGCAGGACCCGGCGCTCACCGTCACCTTCCAGCTCAGGCCGAAGGTGGGCGAGGCGATCGCGCCGAAGCTCCTCGCCTGGACGACGACGCCATGGACGCTGCCGTCGAACCTCGCGCTCGCCGTCCATCCCGACGCCGATTACGCGCTGATGGAGCGCGGCGGCGAGCACTGGATCCTCGCCGACTCCTCGCGCGCGCATTACGCCAAGGAACTCGCCGATGCCGTTCATGTCGGGACGATGAAGGGCGCCGAGCTGATCGGCCGCAGCTATGCGCCGATGTTCCCCTTCTTCGCCGATACCGAGAACGCTTTCGTTGTGCTCGGCGGCGAGTTCATCGAGCTCGGGGAAGGCACCGGAATCGTCCACATCGCGCCCGCCTTCGGCGAGGACGACCTCAACGTCGGCAACGCCGCCGGCATTGCGCCGGTCGATCCGGTCGACATGACCGGGAATTTCACCGCGGCCGTGCCGCCCTATGCCGGCATGAACGTCTTCGACGCCAACAAGGACATCATCCGCGACCTCAAGGCGGCCGGCGTCGTCGTCCGCCACGAGACCTACGACCACAACTATCCGCATTGCTGGCGGACCGACCAGCCGCTGATCTACAAGGCGATGCCGTCCTGGTACGTGAAGGTCACCGCTTTCCGCGACCGCATGGTCGAGCTCAACCAGGGGATCCGCTGGGTGCCTGAGCACATCCGCGACGGGCTGTTCGGCAACTGGCTCGCCAATGCCCGCGACTGGAACATCGGTCGCAACCGCTTCTGGGGCGCGCCCATCCCGGTGTGGAAATCGGACGATCCGAACTATCCGCGTATCGACGTCTACGGCTCGCTCGCCGAGATCGAACGCGACTTCGGCGTACGCCTGACCGATCTCCACCGCCCCGGTATCGACAACCTGACGCGGCCGAACCCCGACGACCCGACCGGCAAATCGACCATGCGCCGAGTCGAGGACGTGCTCGATTGCTGGTTCGAGTCGGGCTCGATGCCGTTCGCGCAGGTGCACTATCCGTTCGAGAACAAGGACTGGTTCCAGAAGAATTTTCCGGGCGACTTCATCGTCGAATATATCGGCCAGACGCGGGGCTGGTTCTATACGCTGATGGTGCTGGCGACCGCGCTCTTCGACCGCGCACCGTTCCGCAACTGCATCTGCCACGGCGTCGTCCTCGACGAGAACAAGCAGAAGCTGTCGAAGCGGCTGAAGAACTATCCCGACCCGCTCGAGGTCTTCGACACCTACGGCGCCGACGCGCTCCGCTGGTACATGGTCTCCTCGCCGCTTCTGTCGGGCGGCGATCTCGCGCTGCCGAAGGACGGCAAGTCGATCGGCGAGCCGATCCGGCAGGTGATGTTGCCGCTGTGGAACGCCTATTCCTTCTTCACGCTCTACGCCAACATCGACGGCGTCAAGGCGAAGATGGTGACGCTCGCCGAGGCGGAGCTCGACCGCTACATCCTCGGCAAGACCGCCGAGCTCGTCCGCGCCATCGACGCGGCGATGGACCGGCTCGACCTCGCCGGCGCCGCCGACGCGGCGCTGCCTTTCATCGATGCCCTCAACAACTGGTACATCCGCCGGAGCCGCGAGCGCTTCTGGCGGTCGGGCGAGGACGCCGACAAGCGCGCGGCCTACGACACGCTCTACACCGTGCTCGTCACCGCGACGCGCGCGCTCGCGCCGTTCCTCCCCTATCTCACCGAGACGATCCACCGCGCGCTGACGGGCGGCGAGTCGGTCCATCTGCAGGACTGGCCGGACGCCGGCGCGTTCGAGACCGACGCGGCGCTGGTGATCATGATGGACCTTGCGCGTGAGGCCGCATCGGCGGCGCTGTCGATCCGCATGGCGAAGAACCTCCGGACGCGCCTGCCGCTCCGGAAACTGACGATCGCCCATCCGCGTCATGCGATCCTTGAGCCGCTCCGCGACGTCATCGCCGACGAGGTCAACGTCAAGGAGGTGGCGCTCGAAGCCGATCCGTCCGCCTATGGCGCGACGGAGGCGGCGGTTGACGCGCGCCAGGTCGGCAGGCGTCTCGGCAAGGCGATGAAGGACGTCCTCGCCGCGACCAAGTCCGGCGACTGGCGCGAGGTCGGCGGCGGCGCGATCGAGGCCGCCGGCGAAGTGCTGCAGGCCGGCGAGTATGAACTCCGCTTCCGCCCGCGCGATGGCATCGACGCGGTCTCATTCGCCGGCTCGGCCGGCGTCGTCGTGCTCGACACAAAGACCGACGCGCGGCTCGAGGCGGAGGGCGTTGCCCGCGATTTCATCCGCATCGTGCAGATGGCGCGGAAGGACGCCGGCTTCGACGTCGCCGACCGGATCGAGATCGCCGTCGCCGCGAGCGACGACGTCAGGACCATGCTCGAGCCGCATCGGGACCTGATCAAGCAGGAGACGCTGGCGCTGTCGCTCGCCTTCGGGAAGGACGCGAGGGGTACGGTGTCGGAAGCGAAGCTGAGGGACGAGCCGATCCGCATCGGCCTTGCCCGCGCCGGCGCGAAGTCCAGGCACGCCGCGGCCAACGCCTGACCGCCGCCGCGTTCATGACCTCCGCGCCGAAGCCGGACCCGATCCCCGCTCTCATCGCCGAGATCGACCGGATCAGGCCGCTGATCGAGAGACTCGGCGCCGAGGGGAACCCGAACGTCACCGCCGCAGATGCGCGTCTCGCGGTCGAGGCGCTGGACGGACTTCGCAAGAATCTCGCCGCGCTCGCCGCGAAATAGGCTACGCGCTCCGCCGCCCGGCCTTCGGATAGGGCGTGCCGTCGCGGTGTCGGTAGTCGCCGGTCTTGCCCGTGCCCGCCGGCAGGATCATGTCGATGTCGGAATAGACCACCGCGTCCTCGGCGATGCGCGTGCCGATCTCGATCGCCGTCGCGTCCCTGTCCGAGCGGTTCTGCAGGCAATGGCCGTTGCCGTCGCCGGCCTTGAAGCCGGCCGCGTCGCCTCCGCGGAGGATCTCCTCGCCGTCGTCGGTCACCAGCGTCACCTCGCCGGAGAGCACATAGACGAACTCGTCCTCGTGGCTGTGCCAGTGGCGCTGGCTCGACCACGCGCCCGGCGGCAGGCGGAGGAGATTGACCCCGTATTGCGTCAGCCCGGCGGCGTCGCCGAGGCGCTTCCGCTCGCGCGTGAGGCAAGGCGCGTCGAAGGGCGGCGGATAAAGCGTGCCGGTGACGGAGGATAGCGCAGCGACGTCGATGCGTTTGGTCATGCGTCGATCAAGCCGGTTCGCCGGCAAAGCAATCGAGACGCTTCACGGATGCCAATGGACGCCGAGTTGATACACCATCGCGCCCGGCACGCTGAAGGTATTGGCAAAGCCCACCTCGGTAAAGACCGAGATATCGTCGGCCACGGCGAATTCGATGCCGCCGCCCAAACCCAGATAGCGAACCGTCAGAAAGGGAATGTAGCCGAGCGTCGCCGAGCCATACGCCAGGAACCGCGGCCGCACCAACGCACCGATCCGCCCGCGCGCCGTTACTTCGCCGACGACTCCGCCGCCGTTGATCATTCCAATGCTGGCTTCCGCTGACGCCACCCACTGGCCTAACGTGACATTGTATCCGGCGCGAAGGCCAACGATCGTGTTGACGAAGAAGAAGCCGGTGTAAGCGCCCACATAGGGGCCGCCCCAGGCCATGTTCGCCGCCGGCGGCGCTGTCTGTGCGTAAGCCGGCAGCGACGAACCGCCGGCGAAAATCGCCGCAACGGCGATACAACCCACCACGCGCTTCGAAAATCTCACGGAGATGCTCCCAAGCTGGACGATCGCGCCGCATCGGCGGGAATCACAAAGTAACATCAAGGCGTCCGGAGGAAACCCGTCTCCAGGCGCACACCCGCGCTTGTTGCCGAGCTGCAACACCGGGTTGAGGCTAGCGGTCGATCAGCGGCTTGACGGTCGGGACGACGCGAGGGCGACGACCGTCCAGGCGCGGGCGGCGGCGAATAGCCGACTGGCCCGGACGCGTACCGAGGGAAGAATGAAGTCCTGCGCGTGGGCTCCGCTCCGGTGGTGGAGGCATCCGACTCCTTAACCGGCACTGCTTCGGTCAAATTCCAGTCGCATTCTCAGCGCCGGAGCGAACCAGTTCTCATAAGGACCAAGCGTCGCGAAACCGCAGGCGACGTAGAATGGCTCCGCGCCAATGCTCGATATGACGAACAATGCGCCGGCTCCTGTTTCGCGGGCGAACTGAGCGGTGCGCGACACCAGGCGTCGGCCCACACCTCGGCGCCAGAGAATGGGCTCAACGAACAATCCGGTCAGCTCGACGGTTTCGTTGTTTCGAAGCGCAACCGAAGCAAGACCCGCCAATGTACCGTCGAGCTCTGCCACGAACACTCGGCCCGCCTCAATCTGTGAAGCAGGCAGACTGAGTTCGAACGGCGCGTTGGCCAAGGCCTTCCGTAACTCGGGATCAGCAAAGGAGGCTCGACGCTGCAGCCGTTCCACTGCTTCATGCTCGTCGATCCGGGCAAGCCGAACCCTGACCGTGTCCACCATGGCAGGTGAAATCATTCCCTGCCACGCGAGCACGGTCAACCGCGAGCATCGGGGACGATGCGATTTGGAGAGGGTTGGAACCGTCGAAAGAGAAGAATGTCTCAAGAACATGTGTCGGTGGACTGCGCTTGGCAGGCCTGGCGGCGACCTACTCTCCCACGCCTTAAGACGTAGTACCATCGGCGCAGAGGATCTTAACGGCCGAGTTCGGAATGGGATCGGGTTTGGTCTCCTCGCAAAAACCACCAGGCCGGCGAAGCGCAGTTCAGGTATCTGGTATCAGATGTCGGACGTCTGACACCTGACCCATGATACCTGACACTTGATCTGACTGGTCTTGCACTTGTTTGAGAGCGGGCGACGGCCATCAGGTGTTTCTGACACCTGATACCCGATCCCAGGTACTGATAATGAGAGCGATCAAGCCGAACGAGCGATTAGTACCGGTAAGCTCCACGCATTGCTGCGCTTCCACACCCGGCCTATCAACGTGGTCGTCTTCCACGGCTCTTCAGGGAGAACTCGTCTTGAGGGGGGCTTCCCGCTTAGATGCTTTCAGCGGTTATCCCTTCCGCACATAGCTACCCTGCTATGCCGCTGGCGCGACAACAGGTCCACCAGAGGTGCGTCCATCCCGGTCCTCTCGTACTAGGGACAGCTCCTCTCAATTCTCCTACACCCACGGCAGATAGGGACCGAACTGTCTCACGACGTTCTGAACCCAACTCACGTACCACTTTAATCGGCGAACAGCCGAACCCTTGGGACCTGCTCCAGCCCCAGGATGTGATGAGTCGACA
>CAYOBK010000068.1:0-3154 GCA_964402275.1 uncultured Bauldia sp. | reverse complement strand
ACGATCGGCGAGGCCCGCCACGGAACGGTCTACGCGCCGAGATACGCCGACTACGGGACGGCGACGGCGTCGTCCTTCTTCTGGATGCTGGTGATCGACTACCGATACTCGCCGGCGACCGGGGTGCTCGACCATACGATCGTTCGGAGGAGCTGGATCATCCCGCTCGAAGCGGTGTGGCGGGGAATCGGCGATCTGATCGCGGAGTGCGCGGCGCCATGACGGCCGGGGGGCGCGTCAGTCCAGCAGGAAACGGCTGGCGATGAAGATCAGGAGCGCGATGATGGCGACCGCCGTCAGCGTTCCGGCTATCACTTGAACCGTATCGACAAACCGTCGCCGCACCGCCACCGCCCATTTCCTTGCATCACCCGACCGGCCCTTCCTTAGCGCAGGAAAAAGCCGCCCGCCAAGCCCGACGGCGAGGCGCGCTCGGAGGCTGCCGGTGTGGGCGGATTCTCGGCGGCCCTCCGCGGGCGCTGCGCTTGTGCTCTGGCGGCCGTCGGCGGCAATATGTCGGCGATTGCCCTGGGCAGTATGTCAAATCGCGTCAATGACCCGCGACGAAGGAGGATTCATGAAGCGCCTGGCCTTTGCGCTGGCGGTTTCGGCGCTCACCGCATCTCCGATCCTTGCCTTCGACGACGGCGATGTCAGGACGGTGCTCGAGACGAAGTCGTGCTTTCCCGGCGACGGCCGGGCGCTCGATCCCTGCGATCTCACCGGCGCGGATTTCTCCGGCGCCGATCTCGAGGGCGTCTATCTGACCTACGCCGCCGCGACCGGAGCGGTCTTTGCAGGCGCCAACTTGGCCAACGCCTACATCCGTTTCGGCATCATGCCCGACGCCGATTTCACCGGCGCCAATCTCGAGCAGGTCAATTTCGAAAGCGCCGATCTCACCCGCGCCAATCTCACGGCAGCCAATGTCGTGGGCGCGTGGTTCACCAATGCCACGCTTCGCGAAGCGATTCTCGCAGATGCGACCCTCACGGACGCCAATCTCAATCGCGCCAATCTTCGCGCGGCGGTCTTGACCGGCGCCAATCTGGCGGGAGCGGATCTGACCAGCGCGACGCTCGGCGGTGCCGATTTGACGGGAGCCATGCTGACCGGCGCGGTGATCGATCGCGCGGGAATCGCCGGCGCGAATCTGACCGATGCGGATTTGACCGGCGCGGTCGTAACCAGAACCGACCTTACGACGGCGCTCCTCTGTCGCACCATCATGCCGGACGGAACGATCGACAATCGCGGTTGCCCGTGACCCGCCCGGCGGCCCGCTAGTTCGATCCGAAGGCCACGATGCGGAACGAGAATTCCTCGTCGTAGTCGATGAACTGCCACTTGATCGGATAGACGATCCGCAGGATCTCGATCGGCAAATGCCGCACCGGATCGAATCCCGGCATCGCCTCAAGCCGGGCCGGATCGGTGAGTTCTATCGTCAGCGGTCCGAGAATGAGATCGCCGGTCGCGGTGTCATAGTAGCGGAAGACAAGTATCCGGGGGGCCGGCCGCCGGACCTCGGCGAGGTTGGGCGGGTTGACCCCGCGGAACATGTGGGCGGCCGGCGACGGATCGACGCCGAAGCGCACGGTGTCGCCGACGGCGACGAGATCGGGGTTCCGCAGCAGCGCGACCGACAACGGGATTGGCGCCGCCTCCTGCGCAACGTCGCCGAATCGCGTGCAGACGGTCAGCATGCCATTGGCCCAGATAAGGTCCTGGATGTTGTTGGATTGAACCGTCGGGAGATCCGGACTGATGATGACCGCACCGGTCAATGTGTATCGGCCCTCGATTTCGCAGCCCGGGGTGATGGCAACCGCATAAATGCCGCGGTTCAACCGGAATTGATAAACGTCGGCCGCCCGAGCGGCCAGGGGAGCGAGGAACAACGCCAGGGTGATGGCGGTGATCAGGATTCTGGGGGACATTGTCGCCGACGTTATCGTGAGTCGCGCCCCGAAAGAAGCAATAGCAGCAACAGTTTTGGTGGGAAACGCCTCAAACAATCGGCATTTTGCACAATCGTGAAGCGTGGCGCGAACGGGCCACACGAATCGTCGGCGCCGGCCGGTTCAGAGGAAGGCCAAGCGCTTCCGATGCGCCGATTTCTGCCGCGCTGCCGGGCGCGGAGCGGCGTTGCACCCGTATGGTTCGTTGACGCCGCGTTTGCGGCGGCGTCATGATGCCTCCTCGCATGGAGCGACCAGGCGTTCAACGGGGAGGAGTCGAATGCGAAAAATGGTAGCGCTCGCTGCAGCGGTTTCGATTGGAGCCATTGCAATCGGCAACGCTCAGAGCGGTCCGGCGCCGGCGCCGAACGGCATCCCGATGCCGGAGAATTATCGGGACTGGCGCGTGATCGGCGTATCCGAACGGACCGACAACAACACGCTGCGCGTCATTCTCGGCAATGACGCGGCGATCGAGGCGGCCCGGGCCGGCACCATCAATCCGTGGCCGGACGGTGCGATCCTGGCGAAGATCGTGCTGACCCAGCATGAGCACGAAGATTGGGCGGGCGCGATCGTTCCGGACGCGCTGGTGCACGCCGAATTCATGCTCAAGGATGCGGTGGCTTATGCAGACACCGGCGGTTGGGGCTACGCGCGCTGGCTGGGCATGGACCAGGTCCCGTTCGGCGACAATGCCGACTTCGATCAGCAATGCTACGGATGTCACACGCCGGTTGCGGATCGCGACTACGTCTTCACGACGCCGATCGTGCTTCCTTAGCCGGGGAGCGCATGCTGCGCGCCGCCGGCCAGGCGTGCCGCGCGGTCGCTCGCGCCACGACAATCGGACGGCGAGGTCGACGACGTCGTCGTCAGACGAATTTCGGAATGGGTCCACGCTGCGGCGTCGTCCTGCCGGAAAGATCGACCTCGACATGGTCGACATAGCACCAACCCCAGCCTTCCGGCGGGTCGTAGCCTTCGATGATCGGATGGCCAGTCGCCTGGAAGTGCGCCCGCGCGTGCCGGTTCGGAGACTGGTCGCAACAGCCTACATGCCCGCACGCGCGGCAGATGCGCAGATGCACCCATTTGTCGCCCGTCTTGAGGCAGTCCTCGCAACCGAGCGCGCTTGGGGTGACATCCCGGATGGTGGCGATATGCGTGCAGGCCTGCTGCTTCGGCGCGAC
>CAYOBK010000067.1:0-1808 GCA_964402275.1 uncultured Bauldia sp. | reverse complement strand
TGGTGCTGGCCGGCATCGGGCTATCCTTCGCCCGCAATTTCGGCCTCGGCCTGCCACTGGCCTTCCTCGGGGTCGTCACGATGTTGCGGGGCCGGATCGGACCGTTCGATTTCGGCGCCGGTTCCCGAAGCAGCGGCCAGTCTTCGGCGGTCCGTGCACGCTTCGTCGATGCCCGGCTCGATCACGATAGCGGCACCTTGTCCGGCCGGGTGACGGAGGGCCGGTTTGCCGATCGGGAACTCGACGACCTCAGCGAGACCGAGCTGCGGGAGCTTTATCGGGAGGTGGCGATCGACGCCGATTCAATGGCGCTCGTCGAGGCTTATATGGACCGCAGGTTCCCCGGTTGGCGTGACGACGCTGAGGAAGATGGCGGTTCTCGGCCGGGCGGTGCGGCGGATCCTGGCGCCATGACTGATGAGCAGGCTTACGAGATCCTTGGCCTTTCGCCGGGCGCCGGCGAGGCCGATATCCGGGCGGCGCATCGCCGCCTGCTCAAGGGCGTTCATCCCGATCAGGGTGGGTCGACTTTCCTCGCGACCCGCATCAATCAGGCGAAGGATCGGCTTCTCGGCAAACATCGCTAGACTCCCACACGCTGGCACCCAAACACTTCATTGCGGCACAAAGCAGTCGATTCCGCGCGCCTCGAAGGCGCTGCAGGCGGCCCAGGCCGCGCCGGCCGTAGCAAAGCCGATGAATCGGGCGCGGTAATGGACGACACCGCTGACGTCGACCGTCTCGGTGTAGGGGGCAGCTCCGGCAAGCACTTGCCCGGCCAGCTGCTGCGCCCGCTCGAGTTGCATTACGGCCGCTTGCTCGGACGGATAGGCGCCGATCTGGATGACGAAGGGATCGAAATCGCCTTCGGCCACCGGTGCGACCGGGATAATTGCAGGCGCGGCCGCTGCGATCGCCGCGGTGGCGATCCCGTCGGTCCGGTTCGGATTGAGCCGCGGCAGGGGCACCGGGAGGAGATCGAGCGGGCTGGTGACCACCAAAGCAACCGTGCGCGGACCGGCGGAGGCGCGGGGAAGATACGTGGCGATCAGTTCGCGCATATGCTCGTCGCGCGAGGCCGACGAATTGCCGCCCATCACCACGGCAACGATGTATCGCCCATCCCGCTGCAGCGATGTCACGAGATTGTAGCCCGATGCGCTGGTGTAGCCCGTCTTGATGCCGTCGACGCCGTCGACGGTGCCGAGGAGGTTGTTGTGGTTGCGGTAGGTGACCCCGTCCCAGTCGAAGGCGACGGTCGAGAAGTAGCCGTAATATTGCGGGAACCGGTCATGCAGCGCACGCCCGAGCAGCGCGAGGTCGCGCGCCGTGCTGATCTGTCCCGGGTCGGGGAGACCGTGCGGATTGCGGAATGTCGTGGAGTTCATCCCGAGAGAGCGGGCCGTCGCCGTCATCCGCTGGGCGAACGCCTCGGCGTTCAACGACAGGTTTTCGGCGATCACCATCGCGACATCGTTGGCCGACTTGGTGACCAGCGCGAGGATGGCGTCCTCCACCCGGATGGTCGAACCCGGCCTCAGGCCGAGCCGCGACGGCGCCTGGTTGGCGGCATTGGCCGAGACCGTCAGGCGCGATCGCAAGCTGATTTTGCCGCGCTCCAGATCCTCGAAAATGAGGTAGAGCGTCATCATCTTTGTTAGCGAGGCGGGATATCGCGCGGCGTCGGCGTTGCGCGAGAACAGGGTTTGACCGGTGTTGGCGTCGACGACGATGGCCGCGTAGTTGTTGTTGGCGGCAACGGCGGCCGAATTGAATGCGAACAGGACGCTGCCGGCCGTGACCAAAAC
>CAYOBK010000066.1:0-9725 GCA_964402275.1 uncultured Bauldia sp. | reverse complement strand
GCGGGTCGTCCTCCGGAATGCCGGCTTCGACTTTGCCGACGAGATCGCCACCGACGTCGGCACCCTTGGTGAAGATACCACCGCCGAGACGGGCGAAGATCGAGATGAGCGAAGCGCCGAAGCCGAGCGCCACCAGCGCGTCGATAACGGTGCGATCGCCCGGGGCGTAGCCGAGGAAGCCGGTCAGGATGAGATAGTAGACGGCCACGCCGAGGAGAGCGAGGCCAGCGACGAGAAGCCCGGTGATGGCGCCGGAGCGAAACGCGATGCCGAGACCGGCCGAGAGGCTCTGGCTCGCGGCCTGCGCAGTGCGCACGTTGGCGCGCACCGAGACCATCATGCCAGCGAACCCGGCGGCGCCAGACAGGACGGCGCCAATCAGAAACCCGATGGCCACCGTGATCGACAGGAGCCAGGCAACGATGACGAACATCACGACACCGACGATACCGATGGTCGTGTACTGCCGGCGTAGGTAGGCGGTGGCGCCCTCCTGGATGGCGGCCGCGATCTCCTGCATGCGGGCGTTGCCGGCGTCGGCCGCAAGCACCGATCGCGAGGCCCAGACACCATACCCGACCGCCAACAGGCCGGCGACGATAATCGCATAGATCACTTGACCTTACCTCTCGACCGGCCGCGCACGGCGGTTCCCCGTCGGAGGCAATCCGCGTGCCGGCGTTTTCATGGGCGGGGAAATGGGCCTCCCCCCGGATAGCCCGGTTGAATTTCGGCACGGGTATGGCGTGGAGGGTCCAGGCAGTCAAGATGGCCGCCGGCGCCGATCCGATCCCGCGCGACCGGCACTCTTGCCGCAGCCGGCGGCAAGATTCTTGCCATGTTGCACAGGCAATCCGTTGGACCCGTGTCTCCCACCACGGCCGCCGCCCGCCAACCAGTTTTTTGCCGGCGTCCGTCGAATACGGGGCAATTCGACCGTCGTGTTGTCGGAAGGCCATCATCTGCAAGGAGTGCACCAATGGACCAGACAACCGCGACGGCAATCGGCGGGCTTCAGGAATCGCTCTGCGGGCACGTCGTCCGGCCCGGAGACGCCGAATATGAGGGGATGAGGAGCCTGCTTTATGCCGACCTCGCTCTCGCCCCGCGGCGATCGTTCGCGCGGCGAACGCCGACGACGTTGCCACGGCCGTCCGCGCCGCCGCGCGGCACGGGCTCGAGATCGCCGTGCGGAGCGGCGGCCACAGTCTCGCCGGGCACAGTTCGACCGAAGGCGGGGTCGTTATCGACCTCCGCGGCATGAGGCGGCTGGAGATCGATCCGGGCGCGAATACGGCCTGGGCGGAGACCGGCCTCACCGCCGCGGAGGTTACATCCGCCGCGGCCGCGCACGGGCTCGCGATCGGTTTCGGCGACGCCGGATCGGTCGGGATCGGCGGCATAACGCTGGGCGGCGGCGTCGGCTTCCTTACCCGGAAATACGGCCTCACCATCGATTCGCTGTTGGCGGCGGAGATCGTCACAGCCGATGGATCGGTGGTTGTTGCCGATGCCGCGCACCATCCCGATCTCTTCTGGGCGATCCGCGGCGGCGGCGGCAATTTCGGCGTCGCAACACGGCTGAAATTCAGGCTGCATCCGCTGAAGCAGATCGTCGGCGGCATGTTGTTGTTGCCGGCGACGTCCGACACGGTCGCCGGCTTCGTTGCCGCGGCGGAAGCTGCACCGGACGAGCTTTCGACCATCGCCAACGTCATGCCGGCGCCGCCGTTGCCGTTCGCACCCGCCGAGGTTCACGGCAAGCTCGTGATCTTCGGCATGGTCGCCTATGCCGGCGACGCGGCCGCGGGCGAGCGCGCCGTCGCGCCGCTCCGGTCGCTGGCACCGCCGATTGCGGACATGGTGCGCCCGATGCAGTTGCCGGAGCTCTACCCGCCCGAAGATCCGAACTACCATCCGGCCGCGGTAGCACGGACGATGTTCGTCGACCGGATCGACCGCAGCGTCGCCGCGACGATCCTCGACACACTCGCGGCCTCCGATGCCAGCATCCGGGTGGCGCAGCTTCGCGTTCTCGGCGGCGCGGCAGGCCGGGTCCCGGCGGACGCCACCGCCTATGCCCACCGCGCCAGCAAGATCATGGTCAACGTCGCCGCCTTCTACAACGGCCTGGAGGATCGTCCTCGACGCGAAGCGTGGGTGAGGGACTTCGCCGCGTCGCTGCGGCAAGGCGACGACGGCGCATACTCCAACTTCCTCGCCGACGAGGGGGCGGAGCGCATCAGAGCCGCCTATCCCGGCAAGACGTGGGATCGGCTGGTGGCGGTCAAGCGACGCTACGACCCGGGAAATCTCTTCCGGCGCAATCAGAACATTGCGCCCGCCTAGGCCGTTCTGCGCCGCGCGCTACGCAACCCGGCGCGCGCGGACGGTCAGAACCAGCAGCGATGCGAGCGCGATGGCGACGGTCGGCAGAACGACATAATTGACCGTGGTCCAGCCCGAGGTGGACAGGATCTGACCGGAGAAGAAGGAGGCGACCGCGACGGAGCCGAAGACGACCAGGTCGTTGAAACCCTCGACGCGGCCGCGCTCGGCCGGCCTGTAGGTATCGGTCAGCATCGCCGTCGCGCCGATGAAGGCGAAGTTCCAGCCGAACCCCAACAACACCAGCATGCCCCAGAAGTGGAACAGCGCGACGCCGGCGAGGCCGAGAAGCGCACTGGCGATCAGCAAGGCGAGACCGGTTGCGACGATCGTCTCCTTGCCGAATCTGAAGATCAATCGTCCGGTGACAAGGCTCGGGGCGAACATGGCGATGACGTGCCATTGGATGCCGAGGACCGCGTCCGCCTCGGTGTGCTGGTGGCCGACCATGGCGAGCGGCGCGGCGGTCATGACAAACGACATCAGGGCGAAGGACGTCGCGGCGCAGAGCAGCGCCACCAGGAAACGGGGCTGCCGTGCGATCTCGGACAGCGGGCGCGCCGCTTCGGCCTTCGTCGCGGGCGCTGCGGTACCCTTCGGCCGCGGTGGAAAGCGAAGTCGGCCGAGGACGGCCAGCCCAATGATGGCGACGACCGACATGGCGAGGAAGGCGCCGGCAAAGGGCGGCGGATCGAACAGATTGCGCGTGTAGAGGATTATCTGCGGCGCGAGCAGAGCCGTGACGATGCCGCCGATCATCACCCGCGAGATCGCAACGCCGCGCAGCTCAGGCGGCACGGCCTCGGCCGCGGCAAACCGGTATTGCTGCACGAAAGCGCTCGCAAAGCCGATCATCAGGAGCGCGAAAGTAAAAAGCCAGAACGAACCGATCGCCAAGGCGGCCGCCGCGACGAGGCCGCCGACGATGGCGAAACCGTTGCCCGCCATGAGACCGAGCCGGCGACCGATGCGCTGCATCAGAAGCGCGGCCGGCAGCGCGCCCGCCGCCAGGCCGACTCCCATTCCCGATACCGGCAGCGTTGCCAGCGACTTGTCCTCGCCAAGCAGGTAGGAGCCAGCAAGGCCGCCGAGCGCGATACAAACCACCGCGGCCGAGCCGTTGAGCGCTTGGGCGGCCATCAGAATCCAACTGTTGCGGATGCCTCGCGCGGCAGCCGCGTCCGATGTCTCGGGAAGAGTCACCTTGGATGGTCCTCGAAATGATCGTAAGCGCGCCTTTCAAGGACAATAGGGTTGCCCTTGGCGTCGACGATTGCGGTTCCGGGCTTGTCAAGGATTTGCCCGATCGGCGTCACCTCTACACCGGCTTCGCTTGCCTTGGCGATCACCTCTTCCTCCCGGTCGGCGGCGACGGCGAACAGCAACTCGTAATCGTCGCCGCCGGTCAGGATCGCTTCGCGGAGGCTCGGATCGCGCGAAAGGGCCGCCCGCGCCGGGCCGGAAAGCGGCACCCTGCCGGCATCGATGGAGGCGCCGGCCCCGGACGCGGCGCAAAGTTTGTCGAGGTCGCCGACCAGGCCATCCGAGACATCGATCGCCGCCTTGGCATAGGCCCGCACGATCGGCGCAAGCACCGTTCGGGGCTCGGGCAAGCGCAGTCGCTGCAGCAAATGCCCGCGCGCCGACGCACCGAGGTCGAGCCCTTGCCCCTGGCGGAGAAGCAGACCCAACGCCGCATCGCCGATCGTGCCGGAGACGAGAACGCTGTCACCGGGCCGGGCGCCCGATCGCCGCACCATGCTGCCGGCCGGCAGGCGGCCGATCGCGGTAACGGAGACGACGATGCCGGCGCCCGTGCGGTTGGTATCGCCGCCGATCAAACGCACGCGGTACCGGTCCTGATCCTGCCGGAGGCCGTCGGCGAACCGCTTGACCCACGTCTCGTCGCAAGAATCGTTGAGTCCGAGCGCGACGAGATAAGCGAAGGCTTCGGCGCCCTTGGCCGCGAGGTCGGAGAGATTCACCCGCAGCGCCCTGGCGGCGATCGCCTCCGGCGGATCGTCCAGGAAGTGAACGCCTTCCACGATCATGTCGGTGTTGACCACCCAGTCGCTGCCGGGTTCCTGGGTGAGCCGGGCTGCATCGTCGGTGAGACCGAGGCCCTCAGGCCCTGCGAGCGGCGCAAAATAGCGGCGGATGAGGGCGTGCTCGGAGATCGGCGGCATGCCGCTGCTCAAATCTTGCCGCTGGTCTCGTGTGCACCGGCGAATTCGGCCGGCCGGAATTGCCGCGCAAGGGTGTCAAGAACACCGTTGACGATACCGGGCTCTTCGCCGTCGAAGAACGCCTTGGCGATCTCGACATATTCATTGATCACCACCCGCGACGGTACGTCGGCATTTGCGGCCAGTTCCCAAGCCGCGGCCCGGAGGATCGCCCGAAGCGTCACGTCGATCCTCGTCAACGGCCAGTCGCGCAGCGCGGCGTGAATCTTCGGATCAAGGATCCGCTGATCCGCCACGACGCCGGATACAAGCCGACAGAAAAGGTCGTCGTCCGCCTCGCGGTAACGAATGCCGTCGGTCTCCTTGCCGAGGCGAAACGCGCGAAATTCGGCGACCACGTCGTCGAGGGATATGCCGCCGACATCCATCTGATAGAGCGCCTGTACCGCCGCCAGGCGGGCGGCGCCCTTTGCGCGTGTCGATTTCGTGGTCATCGCCCGGGGTGTCGGTGGAGAAGGAGATCCCGGCGAAGCTCGATCATCGCCAGCGCCGCCCTGGCGGCCTGCCCGCCCTTGTTGCGGCCGGCGACGCGAGCACGGGTCTGCGCCTGCCGCTTGTCCTCGACCGTGAGGATTCCGTTGCCGAGTGCCAGGGCGTGGCGCACGACCATGTCCATGATCGCGCGAGCCGACTGCTCGGCGACGATATCATAATGTGTCGTCTCGCCCCTGATGACACAGCCCAGAACCACGTAGCCGTCATAGCTGTCGCGGCGCGTCTCCAACGCCATTGCGAGGGCCGCCGGAATCTCCAACACGCCGGGCACCGACACGCGGTCATGCGTCGCCGCGGCGGCGTCGAGCGCGCCGACGGCACCGGCAACCAGCGTGTCGGCAATCGTTTCGTAAAAACGAGCGTCAATGACCAGCAGATGTGGCGCGGTGCTCATCGACAATGCTTTCGCCCGGCGTGGCCTGATCGGCCCGACCAATCACGGTGCCGCGGCGATGTCCAGCCTACGCCGATCCGGGCCGCGCGGCGAGCAGGCGCTCGGTGTAGCGGGCGATCAGATCGACCTCGAGATTGACGTGTTCCCCGGGCTTCCGGTCGACCCAATTGGTGACGGCCAGAGTATGGGGAATGAGGTGGCAGGAGAAGGCGGCGTCTTCGACCTCGTTGACGGTCAGCGACGTGCCGTCGAGCGCTACCGAGCCCTTGACGGCAATGAGGCGGGCCAGCCCGGCCGGAGCGGAGAAACGGAACAGGACGGTCTCGCCGGCGTCCTCGCGGGCGGTAATCCGGGCGATCCCGTCGACATGTCCGGTCACGAAATGCCCCCCGAGTTCGTCGCCGGCGCGCAGGGCCCGTTCGAGGTTGACGCGCGTGCCGGGGACCCATTGGACCGCCGTGGTCCGCTGCAGCGCCTCGGGTCCGACATCGGCAGAAATGCGCGCGCCGCCGGCACCCGCCGTGTAGCCGGTCACGGTCAGGCAGATTCCGGAAATGCAAACCGACCCACCGATCGCCACCGGGTCGTCGAAGGCGGGCGCCTCGACCAGGAGGCGCCTGACGCCGCCGGCCGGTTCAATCGAGGCGACGCGGCCGACGGTACTGACAATGCCGGTGAACATCACCGCACCCGCAAATAGCGCCGCAGCCGATCCTCGCCGATGACGGCGTCATCCGCCAAGCGATAGCGGGGGCTTCGCTCGATCGCGGACAGGGCTTGTCCCGCGAGCGCACGAACGCCGTCGGAGCCGACGACCACCGGCGCGCGGAAGAACAGCACCTCATCGACAAGGCCGAGCGAGACGAGATTCGCGGCGAGCTGCGAGCCGCCCTCGACAAGGACCCGCGTAAGCCCGCCTTCGGCCAGCTTGGCGAACACCTGATTGAGGTCGACGCCGCCCGATCCGGTGCCGACGCGCTCGACCACGACGCCGGCCGATTCGAGGGCGGCGACGCGATTATCGGGCGCGTCGTCGCCGACCATCAGCCAGAACGGCACCTCGCCGGCGCTGGTCACGAGGTTGGAGGCGAGCGGGATCTTCGCCTCCGTGTCGACGACGATCCGTATCGGCGCCCGGGCATCCGCGCCGGGCACGCGAATGGTGAGCCGCGGGTCATCGACCTGGACGGTACCGAGACCGATCATGATCGCATCATATTCGGCACGGAGCGACTGCACCCAGTCGAAGGTCCGCTTGCCGGTGATCATCATCCGCTCGCCGTCGCGACGGCCGATCATGCCGTCGGCGGAAATCGCCAGCTTCAGCGTGATCCAGGGCCGTCCCTTGACGACTCGCATGATATGGCCGCCGTGCGCGATCGCGGCGTCGGCCTCGAGCACTCCGTTGCTCACCTCGATGCCCGCCGACCGGAGCATCGCCAGGCCTTTCCCGGCGACGCGCGGATCGGGATCGGTCATCGTCGTGACCACGCGGGCGACCCCCGCTTCGATCAAGGAGCGCGCGCATGGGGGCGTCTGTGCCTCATGCGCG
The DNA here is from genome assembly GCA_964402275.1 of uncultured Bauldia sp. Taxonomy (GTDB): domain Bacteria; phylum Pseudomonadota; class Alphaproteobacteria; order Rhizobiales; family Kaistiaceae; genus JADLGL01. The sequence continues at coordinate 2,650 of CAYOBK010000066.1, read as the reverse complement.
CAAGGCTCGAGCGTGACGTAGGCGGTTGCGCCCTTCGCGTCGCCGCCCGCGTCTTCCAGAGCGACGGTTTCCGCATGCGGGCGCCCGCCGACCGCCGTCCAGCCGCGCCCGACGACAATCCCTCCGCCGCCGTCGGGCCGCACGATGATCGCGCCGACCGCCGGGTTCGGGCTGGTGCGTCCGAGATTGCGGCGGCCGATGCGCAGCGCCGCCGCCATCATGCGGCGGTCGAAATCGGCGCCGGGTTGCGGGCTAGGCTGGCTCGTCATCGATCTTGGAGGGCGAGAGCAAAGGCGCCGAGCCATCCGAGCTCAGTTCGCCCAACAAAGTCTCGAAGTCCTTCGCTTCGCGGAAATTGCGATAGACGGAAGCAAAACGGACATAGGCCACGTCGTCGATGCGCTTCAGGCCTTCCATCACCAGAAGACCGATCTGGTCGGACGGAATCTCGGCGTCGCCGGCGCTCTCGAGCTGGCGGACGATGCCGCTGACCATGCGCTCGACGCGCTCCGGATCGACCTGACGCTTGCGCAACGCGACCTGAACCGAACGCATCAGCTTGTCGCGATCGAACGGAACGCGGCGGCCGCTGCGCTTGAGCACCGTCAGTTCGCGCAATTGGATCCGCTCAAAGGTCGTGAACCGCCCGCCGCATACCGCGCAGACGCGGCGCCGGCGGATCGCCGTGTTGTCGGCGGACGGTCGCGAATCCTTGACCTGGGTGTTGTCGCTGCCGCAGTAGGGGCACCGCATCACGGCCTCCGCCGTTTCGGCTGGGTCACCTACGACCGGCCATGGATCGGGAATCGTCCGGTCATCGCCTTCACGCGCTCGCGTACCCTGGCTTCGACCGCCTGGTTGCCTTCGTCGCCATTGGCGACGAGGCCGTCGAGGGTTTCGCGGATCATGTCGCCGATTTCGCCGAACTCGTCCACGCCGAAGCCGCGGGTGGTGCCGGCCGGGCTGCCAAGGCGGATCCCCGAGGTGATCGTCGGCTTCTCCGGGTCGAAGGGGACGCCGTTCTTGTTGCACGTGATGTTGGCGCGCCCGAGCGCGGTCTCGGCCGACTTGCCGGTTAACTTCTTGGGGCGGAGGTCAACCAGCATCAGATGGGTGTCGGTTCCGCCGGAGACGATCTCGAGGCCGGCCTCGACCATCGCGGCCGCGAGCGCGGCGGCGTTGTCGACGACGCTCCGGGCATAGACCTTGAAATCCGAGCGCAGCGCCTCGCCGAAGGCAACCGCCTTGGCGGCGATGACGTGCATCAGCGGCCCGCCCTGGAGCCCAGGGAACACCGCCGAGTTGATCTTCTTGGCGACGTCCTCGTTATTGGTGAGCACCATGCCGCCCCGCGGTCCGCGCAGCGTCTTGTGCGTAGTGGTCGTCACGACGTCGGCATGAGGCAGCGGGCTCGGATGGACACCGCCGGCGACGAGTCCGGCAAAATGCGCCATGTCGACCATCAGCATGGCGCCGACGCTCCTGGCGATCGTCCTGAAAGCTCCGAAGTCGATGATCCTCGAATAGGCGGAGCCGCCCGCGATGATCAGCGTCGGCCTGTGATGGCGCGCGAGGCTCTCGACCTCGTCAAGATCGATCAAGCCGTCCTGGCGCCGGACGCCATATTGCACGGCGTTGAACCAGCGGCCCGACAAATTCGGCGAAGCGCCATGCGTGAGGTGACCGCCGGCAGCGAGGCTCATGCCGAGAATGGTATCGCCGGGCCTGGCGAGCGCCAGGAGAACGGCCTGATTTGCCTGGGAGCCGGAACTCGGCTGCACATTGGCGAAGCCGCATTCGAACAATTGCTTCGCACGCTCAATCGCCAGAGTCTCTGCAACGTCCACAAACTGGCAGCCGCCATAGTAGCGACGCCCGGGATAGCCTTCGGCATATTTGTTGGTCAGCACCGAGCCCTGGGCCTCGAGCACCGCCCGGGAGACGATGTTCTCCGATGCGATCAGCTCGATCTCGTTGTCCTGGCGCGCCAGTTCGTCGGCAATCGCGGCGGCGATGTCGGGATCGCGCTCGGCGAGAGACTGCGAGAAAAACCCTTGCGGCGGGGCGGCGCCGGAGGCGCTAACCCTCGCATTCATAGGAGGTTCCTTCACCCGAAAAGCCTTGGCTAAGTCAGCGGAAGCCGGGCCTTAGCATAAGGGGCGAAGGCGGCCAAGGCGACGTCGAGCGGCGCCCTATTGCTGGGCGATCGTGCCGATGCCGTCGTAACCGTAGATATCGTCGCGAAAATGGACCACGCCGTTCTCCATCGCCCAAGCCGAGATATAGGCGAAGTAGACCCGTACCCCCGACCGCAGCCCCGCATTGACCCGCTCGCCGGATGCCAAGACCGATTCGATCTGTGTCCGCGACCAGCCGGGCGTGTCGCGCAAGAGCCAGGTTATCAGTTCGCGGACATTCTGGACCCGGACACAACCTGAAGATTCGAATCGATAGTCATTGCCGAACAGGGTCTTGTTCGGCGTGTCATGCATGTAGACGGAGTACTGGTTGTGGAAGTTGATGCGCACCGAGCCCAACGCGTTCAACTCGCCGGGATCCTGACGGAAAACGTAGCGTGTGGCTTCGTTGGAATTCCAGTCGACCTGTTCGGGGAAGACCTCCCTTCCCTGCCCGTCATACATATGGATGC
>CAYOBK010000065.1:0-6518 GCA_964402275.1 uncultured Bauldia sp. | reverse complement strand
TCAAGGACATCAATCCGCCGCGCGATCTGGTCGACGCCATGGGTCGTCAGATGAAGGCCGAGCGCGACAAGCGTGCTCAGATCCTCGATGCCGAGGGCGCGAGGCAGTCCGAGATCCTGCGCGCGGAGGGCGAGAAGCAGGCGCTGATCCTTCAGGCCGAAGGCCGGCGCGAGGCTGCTTTCCGCGACGCCGAGGCGCGCGAACGCGGAGCGGAGGCCGAGGCCAAGGCCACCGAGATGGTTTCGGCCGCGATCGCCTCCGGCGACGTCCAGGCGATCAACTATTTCGTCGCCCAGCGCTATACGCAGGCCCTCGAAAAACTCGCTTCGGCACCGAACCAGAAAGTTCTCATGCTGCCGGTCGAAGCGGTTTCCCTGATTGGCTCGCTCACCGGCATCGCCGAGATCGCGAAGTCGACCTTCGGTGACAGCAGTCTGCCGCCGCCGAGACGGGGCGGGACGGTTCCGCGGGCCGGCGGGCCGGCGTGATGGGCGACTTCTTCCAACAGCTCGGGCCGTGGAACTGGGTCCTTGCCGGGCTGCTCCTCCTGGTCCTCGAGATATTCGTCGCGGTTCCGGGATCGCTGTTTCTGTTCGCCGGCATCGCGGCGCTGGTGGTCGGCGCCTCGGCGCTGCTGTTCGACTGGGGGTGGCAATTCCAATTGATCGGCTTCGCGGCGCTGTCGCTGATCCTGGTGATCGGCGGGCGGCGCTACTTCGCCCAGCGCGCGAAGACGGAAGGCGATCAGGGGCTCAATGAACGGGCCAAGCGCCTCGTCGGCTCGACCTATGTGCTGGTCGAGCCGATCGTCGACGGGTCCGGCCGGGTCAAGGTCGGCGATTCCACCTGGGGCGTGTCCGGCCCGGATGCCCCCGCCGGAGCAAAGGTCAGGGTCGTCGGCGCCGACGGGTCGATCCTCCGCGTCGAGCCCGCCTAGCCCAGTTTCTTCAGCTCGGCCCTGAATTCGTCGGCGATGTCCGGACGCTCCATCGCGAACGCGTAGTTCGCCGCCAGGTATCCTGCCTTCGACCCGCAGTCGAAGGTGCGCCCGCCATAGCGGAGCCCGTAGATCGGCTGCGTCGCGGCAAGGCGTTTGATGGCGTCGGTCAGCTGAATCTCGCCGCCGGCGCCTGTCTCCTGCCTGCCGAGATGGGCGAACAGCTCGGGCTGAAAGATGTAGCGGCCGTTGATGTAAAGATTCGACGGTGCTTCGGATGGCCTTGGTTTCTCGACCATTCCGGTGATGTGATACGCGGGACCCTCCGCCGCGCCGAGCTCGACGATGCCGTATTGGCCGGTGCGGTCGGGCGGACACTCCGAGAGCGACAGGAGATTGCCGCCGATTTCGTTGTAGGCGGCCGTCATCTGCGCCAGGCATCCCGGCGTGCTTTGCATCAGCATGTCGGGGAGGAGCACCGCGAAGGGCTGGCGGCCGACGATCTCGCGGGCGCACCAGACGGCGTGGCCGAGGCCGGCGGGGATCTGCTGGCGGGTGAAGCTCGAGGCGCCGGGCGGCGGCTTGTCGAGTTCGAGCCGCTTCAGCTCGTCCTGCTTCCCCCGCTCCCGCAGCGTCACCTCGAGCTCGAACTGGCGGTCGAAATGATCCTCGATCACCTCCTTGTTGCGGCCGGTGACGAAGACGAAATGCTCGATCCCGGCCTCGCGCGCCTCGTCCACCGCGTACTGGATCAGCGGCCGGTCGACGACCGGAAGCATTTCCTTCGGGATCGCCTTGGTCGCGGGGAGGAACCTCGTGCCGAGACCGGCGACGGGAAAGACGGCGGTGCGGATGGCTTCGGGCATGATGCGCTGGGAACGATCCCTCACGAAGAGTCGATTCGACAGGTCAAGATCCGGTCACAACGGCATGGATAACTAACCGTCAACGATCATCCTTCATAGGTAGCGCGGAGCCTTGGGGCAAATCGGTACCGAGGGTGTGTCACGTTGCGGCGCGGGTTCCAACTTTCGGCTTTGGCCGTCCTGGTTGCGTTGATTTCGGCGAGTCCGGCGTTCGCCGACGCGGCGTCGGATCGCTGGGTACAGGGATTCTGGCCGCGGGCGCAGGCGGCGGGCGTCAGCGCGGAAACCTATTGGGCGGCGCTCGGCGGTTTCGAACCCGACCCCTCGATCATTCCGCGCGCGGCCAGCCAGCCCGAATTCGTCCGGCCGATCTGGGACTACATGGACACCATGGTCTCGGAGTCGAGGATCGCCAACGGTCTCGCCCAGATCCCGAATTGGGGCCGGCTCCTTGCCGATCTCGAGGCCTATTATGGCGTCGACCGCCATGTGATCCTCGCGATCTGGGGAATGGAGAGCGCCTACGGCGCGATCCTCGACAACACCAACATCGTCAAGCCGACGATCCGGTCCCTGGCAACGCTCGCCTATATGGGCGGCTCGCGGCAGAGCTACGGCGAAAGGCAACTGATCGCGGCGCTGAAGATCCTCCAGCGCGGCGACGTCACCCTGTCCCGCATGGTCGGTTCCTGGGCGGGCGCGATGGGGCACACGCAGTTCATCCCGACCACCTACGAGGCCTATGCCGTCGACTGGGACCGTGACGGACGGCGCGACGTCTGGACTTCGCCGGTCGACGCGCTCGCCTCGACCGCCGCCTATCTCAACGCGATGGGCTGGGAGGCCGGCAAGACCTGGGGGTACGAAGTGAGCCTTCCGGCGGGCTTCGACTATGCGCTCGCCGACGGCGGCGCCGAACGAAGCCTCGCGTCGTGGCAGCAGCTCGGCGTCCGGCGCGCCAACGGCAGCGCGTTCCCGCGGGCGACCGATCAGGCCTCGCTCTGGGTGCCGGCGGGCGGCAACGGGCCGGCGTTCCTTCTCTTGAAGAATTTCGGCGTGATCAAGCGCTACAACAACGCCAGTTCCTACGCGCTGGCGGTCGGGCATCTCGCCGACCGGCTGGCGGGCTTCGGCGCTTTCGTGCAGGCTTGGCCGCGCGACGAAACGCCGCTCGGCGAGAGCGACCGCTACCAGCTGCAGCAATTGCTGGCGCGGCTCGGCCTCTATAACGGTCCGATCGATGCGGTCGTCGGCAACGGCACGCGCGCGGCGATCCGGTCGTACCAGCAGGCGGTCGGGATGGTCGCCGACGGCTACGCGTCGAGCCAGCTCCTCAGGCATCTCCAAGGGGCGATCTGACCGGCCCAAAAGAAAGGCCCCGCCGAAGCGGGGCCCTGTCGCTGCCTCAGATGCCTCCGATTTCTTGCGTCAGTAGCCGCCGACCGCGAAGTTCATGCCGGCGTCGACGCGCGTTCCGAAATAGCCGCCGCCGCCAACCACGAACTGTGCGGTTGCTTCCGTGAACAGTGAAATGCCGCGATTGCCGAGAGCAAACTCGATGCCGCCGCCGGCGCTCCAAAGTGGAACGCCAAGCCAGGTGCCGATACCGCCTTCGCCATAAGCCAGGAAGTTGCCGAAGACTGCACCGAGGCGTCCGTTCAGGCTCGCCGAGACGATGGCCGCGCCGACAAAAGCGTAATAGGTTTCGATCTCGGTGCCGACGACGAACCGGTTGCCCAGCATGTGGTTGAAGCCGAACTGCACGCCGGCCTCGGCGATATTGGGACCGATGAAGTAGCCGCCGAACGCTCCGAAATAGACGCCGCTGAAGGGGCCGCCAGACGATGCCATCATCGCGGATCCGCCGGGATGATGGTTGATGCCCAGCTCAAAGTTGGTGAAGGGTACAGGTACCAGCCCGCCGCCGCCGAAGAAGAACTCACGGTTCACCTCGCCAAACACCGAAAGCGCGTCGGTCACGGCGATTTCGACACCGCCGCCGGCCGTGATGACGCCGGTCCCGGTGAAGAAATACGTCCCTATCCCGGCTTCGGCGTAGAGCAGAACGCGATCGCCGGCGATGAAACCGAGCCGTCCGTTGAGTGCTGCGGACACAAAGGGCCATCCGGGAAGCACCCAATGGATGGTCTCCACCTCCAACCCGGCCAGTATTCGGTCGCGGAGTACGAAATTGTAGCCGAACTGGACCCCGCTGTACTGATACGAGAGGCCCGCCTCATTGTGCAGCCCGGCGATGGCGCCGACATAGGGGCCCGACCAGTCGAAGCCCGGCGCGGTCATCGGCGGCGCGCCCGGCGTCATCACAAAGTCAGCGGCGGAGGCCGCGGTCGAAATAGAGACCGCGGCTGCGGCTCCCAGAATCAGTCTTGTGCGTGGCCTCATGGGTCCGTTCTCCGTCGCGACGCGCGGTCGCCGACAAATCAATAGGGGCAGATAGCGCGAATCATAACCAAGTCGCGGGTCATTGTCCGTGTCGCGGCGGACTCGTCAACGCGAAATCTGTGAATGAAACGGCGGATATCGTTGCGCTTCGGCCACAGATGCGGGCGCATATGCGTGTCAGCGCGGCAGCGTGGTCGACCCCATCAAGAATTCGTCGACCGAACGAGCGGCCTGACGGCCCTCGCGGATCGCCCAGACGACGAGCGATTGGCCGCGGCGCATGTCGCCGCAGGCGAAGATCTTCTCGACCGACGATCTGTAGTCGTTGGTGTTGGCCCTGACGTTGCCGCGCTGGTCGAATTCGAGCGCCAGCTCTTCCAGCATGCCCTCATGCACCGGCGAGACGAAGCCCATCGCCAGCAGCACGAGGTCGGCCTTCAGCTCGAATTCGGTGCCGGGGACCGGCTTGAAGTCTTTGCCGACCTCGGTGCAGTTGAGCTTCTCGACATGGCCGTTCGAGCCGGCGAAGGACAGGGTCCCGACGGAGAATTCGCGCTCGGCGCCTTCCTCCTGGCTCGACGAGGTGCGCAGCCGCATCGGCCAGTCCGGCCAGGTGAGGCCCTTGTCCGGATGGAGCGGCGGCTTCGGCATGATCTCGAGCTGGGTCACCGAGAGCGCGCCCTGGCGGAACGAGGTGCCGATGCAGTCGGAGCCGGTATCGCCGCCGCCGATGACGACGACGTGCTTGCCCTCGGCGGTGATCGGCATGTTGGTGCCGATCGGCTCGCCCGAGACGCGCCGGTTCTGCTGCGGCAGGAAATCCATCGCGAAGTGGATGCCGTCGAGCTCGCGGCCGGGGATCGGGAGGTCGCGGCCCTTTTCCGCGCCGCCGGCCAGGACGACGGCGTCGAATTCGGCGACCAGTTCGGCGGCCTTCCGGGTGATGCCGATATGTTCGTTGCAATGGAAGACGACGCCCTCGGCCTCCATCTGCACGACCCGGCGCTCGACGGCGATCTTCTCCATCTTGAAGTCAGGAATGCCGTAGCGGAGCAGGCCGCCGGGCCTGGCGTGCTTCTCGAAGACATGGACGTCATGGCCGGCGCGGGCGAGTTGCTGGGCGCAGGCGAGGCCGGCGGGACCGGAGCCGACGACCGCGATCTTCTTTCCGGTCTTCTTGTTTGGCGGCTCGGGAACGACCCAACCTTCCTCGAAGCCGCGGTCGGCAATCGCCGCCTCGATGGTCTTGATCGTCACCGGCTCGTCGGTGATGTTGAGGGTGCAGGCTTCCTCGCAGGGCGCCGGGCAGATGCGGCCGGTGATCTCCGGGAAGTTGTTCGTCGATTGGAGGTTCCTGAGCGCCTCGCGCCAGTCGTCGTGATAGACGAGGTCGTTCCAATCCGGGATCTGGTTGTTGACCGGGCAGCCGGTGTGACAGAAGGGAATGCCGCAATCCATGCAGCGCGCCGCCTGGTCGCGCGTCGCCGAATCGCCGAGCGGAACGTAGAACTCCTTGTAGTCGCGCACGCGCTCGGCACGCGGCCGATACTTCCGGTCGCGGCGCTCGATCTCGAGGAAGCCGGTTACCTTACCCATACCGTCACTCTTGCTCGGCGGTTCGATCACCCTCCCCTGGAGGGGGAGGGTCGGCGCGCTTTTGCGCGCCGGGGTGGGGTGATCCTGTCGCTGGTCGTGACCAACGGCGATGCTTCAGTCTATTCGGGCGGCCGCGATTGAACTCCAGCACCGCGGCCATGAGGCGGGCGCAGACCACGTCGATTTCCGCTAGTACTTCGTTGTTCCAGAACCGCAGTACGCGATAGCCCTGCGCTTCGAGCCATGCGGTTCGCATTGCGTCGCGCGCCGCCTGATCGGGCTCGCCATGACCGCTACCGTCAACCTCCACGACGAGCCGTAGGGCGGGGCAGGCGAAGTCGGCGACGAAAGGCCCAATCGGGACCTGCCGGCGAAAATGGGAGCCCTTGAGCGGGAACCGTCGGAGAGCCCGCCAGAGCACTTGTTCCGCTTCCGTCTCTCGCGCGCGCAACTTTCGCGCGGTGGCGCGGCGGAACGGGGCGATGCGGGCCGCGCTTCCTTCTGTGCGATCACCCCACCCCGCCCGCTTCGCGGGCGACCCTCCCCCTCCAGGGGAGGGTGATTGCATGGTGCGGGCGTCGCGTGCGACGCGGTCACTGTCAGACAGGTCGATCACTCCCCCGCCGCGACCGCGACTTCGGCGGCTTCTGCCTCCTGCTCGGCGAGCTCGGCCAGTGCGCGGCGGAACTCGACCGGCATCACCTTGCGGAATTTCG
>CAYOBK010000064.1:0-2820 GCA_964402275.1 uncultured Bauldia sp. | reverse complement strand
GCCTCCGCCTGACCGCGTTCCTCCGCACCGATGCCCGGATAGGCGCCGGCGGTGTCGACCAGCGCGATCACGGGGAGGGAAAACCGGTCCGCCATATCCATGATCCGCGCCGCCTTGCGGTAGCCTTCCGGCCGCGGCATGCCGAAATTGTGCCGAAGGCGGCTTTCGGTGTCGCTCCCCTTCTCCTGGCCGAGGACGGCGACGGGGCGGCCTCGAAACCGGCCAAGGCCCGCGACCATCGCCTGGTCGTCGCCGTATTTCCGATCGCCCGCGAGCGGGGTGAACTCGTCGATCAGGCCTTTGACATAGTCGACGACATGCGGCCGGTCCGGATGCCGGGCGACCTGCGTCTTCTGCCAGGGCGTCAGCTTGGCGTAGATCTCGGTCAGGGTCTGATTGGCCCTGGCCTCCATCCGGCTGATCTCCTCGTCAACGGCGATCGCGTCGCCATTGGCACCGAGCGATTTGAGTTCCTGGACCTTGCCTTGGAGATCGGCGACTGGCTTCTCGAAGTCGAGATATGTCCTCATCCACACCTGGGCCGGCGACCGCCGGTCAGCTCGCGTCGCGTGGCCGGAATCTGGCCGTCGCCCAGAAAGGTGTCAAGTTCGGCCCGGTTTTCCCACGTTTTTTCGGCGCTTTGGCTGAGCTTTCGGCTTTTCCGCCAGCGGATGATGGTCGAGCACCAGGCGTCTCATGCGCTCCTCCAGAACGTGGGTGTAGATCTGCGTCGTCGAGATGTCGGCATGACCGAGGAGCTGCTGGACCGATCGGAGATCGGCGCCGTTCTGGAGGAGGTGGCTGGCAAAGGCGTGCCTGAGGACATGCGGCGAGACCTTCGCCGCGCTGATCCCGGCCTCCGCGCCCAATGCCTTCAATTCGCGCGCGAAGACCTGCCGCGTGAGATGCCCTTCGCGCCCGTCGGCCGGGAACACGAACGGGCTGTCGCCGGCGCTGTCCTTCACTGCCGCCAGATAGGCATCGACCGCCTCGCGCGCCGCCCGGGTCAAGGGCACTATCCGCTCCTTCCGGCCCTTGCCGACAATGGTCAGCATCCGCCGGTCGCCGGCGAGCGCCCGGGTCGGCAGGCCGACAAGCTCGGAGACCCGCATGCCGGTTGCGTAGAGGAGCTCGATCAGCGCCCGGAGTCGCATCGCTGACCGGCGCGCTGCCCGGCTCTTCGCCTCCTCGACGCGTCTCGCGGCGGCATCCATCAGCCGATCGACCTCGGCCTCGCTCAAAATCTTCGGGATCGCCTGGCGGCCGCGCGGGCCTTCGACGGCGCCCGTCGGGTCGTCGCCGCGAATGCCGTCGGTGAACAGGAAACGGTAGAATTGCCGGATCGCCGAGAGCCGCCGCGCCACCGATCGCTCGGCAAACCCGCGTGCTTCAAGGTCGGCAAGGTAGCCTCTCACTGCCTCGCCATCGGCGGTCATGGGGTCGGCGCCGTTGCCCGACAGGAACGCCGCGAAATCGGCAAGGTCGCGGCGATAGCCAAGGAGCGTGTTGTCCGCGGCGCCGCGCTCCGCGCTCATCATCTCCAGGAACGCCTCGACTTGATAATGTCCCGCGGTCGCCATGCTCAGCCACATTCCGGCGAACCGTCGGCGAGCCCGCGGCCTGCCTTTGCATCGCCGGTCACAATTGTATCAGGCCCGGCCGCACCTCGGCAGCAACCTTGACGCCATCGACAAGGCCGTCCAATACCGGCTCATTGTGAGTTCAGAGGACATTGCCAAGCCGGTGGCTGCAGCACCGCCCCCGCGGCCGAGCGCGTTGGTCTCGCGCCTCGCCGGGCGTCCGATCGTTCTGATCGGCATGATGGGCGCCGGCAAGAGTTCGATCGGCAAGCGGCTCGCCGTCCGGCTCGGGCTGCCGTTCAAGGACGCCGACGCTGAGATCGAGACCGCCGCCAATGCGTCGATCGACGAGATATTCGATCAGTATGGCGAAGAATATTTCCGCTCGGGCGAGCGCCGCGTGATCCAGCGCCTTCTCGGCGACGGCGCAGTCGTGGTTGCGACGGGGGGCGGTGCCTTCGTCGATCCCGACACCCGCAAGGCGATCTGCGAGAAGGGCATCGCGGTCTGGCTGAAGGCCGACCTCGAAGTGCTGATGGCGCGCGTTCGGCGCCGCTCGAACCGGCCGCTGCTCAAGGGTCCCGACCCCGAGGGGACGATGCGCCGCCTCGTTGAGGAGCGCTACCCCGCTTATGAGGAAGCGCCGATCCACATCCTCTCGCGGGAAGTCTCGCACGACGTCGTCATCGAGGAACTGCTCGTCGCGCTCGACCGTTACCTCGACGCACACCCGGCGCCCGGCGCCGGCTCCGCGTGACGGCGGCGATGACCGCCGAGGCCACCGTCGCGGGCCGCGAGACGGTCCGCGTCGAACTCGGCGACCGCTCGTATGACATCCTGATCGGTGCCGGCCTGATCGCAGACGCCGGCGCGGAGATCGCGCGGCTGATGCCGCGCGCTCGCGCCATCGTCGTTACCGATCGCAACGTCGCCGCCTATCACCTCGAACCGCTGGTCGCGAGCCTCGGGTCGGCCGGCATCGACGGTACCAGCCATGTGATCGACGCCGGCGAAGCGTCGAAGAGCTTCGCGCGGCTCGATGACGTGGTAGACGCGATTCTGGCTGCCAGGCTCGAGCGCGGCGATCTGGTGATCGCGCTCGGCGGCGGCGTCGTCGGCGACCTCGCCGGTTTCGCCGCCGGCATCACCCGGCGCGGCATGAATCTCGTACAGATGCCGACAAGCCTCCTCGCCCAGGTCGACTCGTCCGTCGGCGGCAAGACCGGCATCAACACGCCAC
>CAYOBK010000063.1:0-2129 GCA_964402275.1 uncultured Bauldia sp. | reverse complement strand
GAATCGGGCATGCCACAGCCACTTGTCGATCCGCTGCGACGTGAGTTCGCTCACTCGCTCCTTTGCCTCTCGAGCTCGGCCTTGAGCGCGGCTAGGGCGGCGAACGGCGAATCCGGGTCGATCCGCTTTGTTTCGATGCGCTTGTCGGCCGGGGCCGGTCTGCGCCGTTGGTCGCGGCGACCGCCGACGCGTTCGCTCCCGGCGCGCCGTTTGCTTCTGGCGTCTCCCTCCGCGCGCTTCGGCGGTCGGGCTTTGGCCTCACGCGGCGGCCGGCTGCGCTGCCGGGGACCGCGGCCGGGTCGCCAGATCTCGATGAAGGCGGGCTCGACCGGCTGCTCGGCGCCGTCGGCGCCGTCGGAAGTCGCGACGGCGACCTCGCCGGCAGCGGGCCCGGTTTCGGGCGACATCGCCGCTGGCGCCTCGGACTCGCTTTTCAGGGTTGCCGGCGCCGCATCGACGGCATCGCCTTCCCCGTCGTGATGCAGACCTTCCGGAGATGGCGGGGCATCGGAAACCGGCTCGGCGCTCCCCGCCGATTCCGGCGCCAATACCGCTTCGACCGTCCCGCCAGCGCCATTCGGCTTCGCCGGCGCCGGGCGCCGCTCCGCCTCGTAGCCGAGGGATCGCAGCACCGTCGAGATCGCCTCGCCCGAGGCACCAAGGAGCGAGGTCATCTGCTGCGTCACCATGAACCCGCCGGGAGGGACCGCGCCTTGCGGTGGCTGTTGTTGTTCGTCCGTCGGCCGCCAACCGATCAGCGGGCGGATGAGATCGGCGAGCCGCTCGAGGATGTCGATACGGACCGCACGTTCGCCGGAAACGCGGTAGCCGACGACGCGGTAGAGGGGTTTCGGAATCGAAGGATCATGCGGGATCGTCGTGCGACCGGCCTCGGACATCGCCGGCAACTCGGCAATGCCGGGGATCTCGACCCCGTCTCGGCTGAGCCCCCACAACATCGCCAGAAGGCCGCTGGGGCCGGGCTTCAACAGCTGGGGCACGTAGATGTGGTAGGCGCCAAAACGGACACCGAGCTGCCGTAATCCGGCGCGCATCTCCTGGTCGAGATTGCGCACCTCTTCGGTAATCGCCTTCCGCTCGATGACGCCGAGTTCTTCGGCGAGGCGGAAGGCAAGGCCGCGCGCCTCCGACGGCAGCGTTTCGGCGCTGCGGAGGTCGAACAGCGGCTTGAGCAGCGTCTGGCAATGCTGCTCCAGCCACGCGTCGAGGCGCTTTGCTACCGCTTCCTGGGACGGGCCGGTCAGCCCTTCATCGGTGAGCAGGGCGAGCCGCGGCCGCAGCACGTCGTCGCCCTTGACGAGGCGCGCGACCGCGATGCCGCGCCAGCGGAGCGCGCCGTCGGCCGCGAGCGCGAACTGTTCGTTGCCCGCGGCGGCGATGCCTTCGACCCGCCGATTGATCTCGCCGGCCAGCGCCTTCTGCGCCGCCACCCGGATCGCCTTGGCATCCGATCCGCCGGCGTCCGGATCGGGCACGAAGCGCAATCCCTGCAGCTGCCCGACATGCTGCCCCTCGACGATCACGTCGCCACCGTCGGTGATCTCGGCTTCCGCCATGGTGTTTTCCCTCAGCCGCCGCATCAGCACGCTGGTCCGGCGGTCGACGAACCGCTGTGTAAGCTTCTCATGCAGCGCGTCCGACAGGCGATCCTCTATCGCCCGCGTCCGCTCCTGCCAATCGGTCTGGTTCGCCAGCCAGTTCGACCGGTTGGCGGCGTAATTCCAGGTGCGGATATGGGCGATGCGGTTCGACAGCGTGTCGATGTCGCCGTCGGTCCGGTCGGCATGGGCGATCTGATCGGCGAACCAGGTCTCATCGATCACTCCGTTACGCGCCAGTTGCCCGAACACGGTCAGCACCAGATCGGCGTGGTTTGCCGGAGCAATTCGACGATAGTCGGGCAATTGGCAAACGTCCCACAAAAGCTCGATCCGTTCCCGCTTGTCGGCGAGGCCGGCGATCTCGGGGTCGCGCATCGCGGTTTCCAGCACGCGCAGATCTTCCGCCGGCAGCGCCCTCACCATGCCCTCCCCGGTCGGGCTTTGCTCCAGGCTCTGGTGAAGGCCGGAGAGGCTGGACAAGTCGAGGTCGGTGTTCCGCCATTGCAC
>CAYOBK010000062.1:0-7180 GCA_964402275.1 uncultured Bauldia sp. | reverse complement strand
CGGCTTTGGACGCGGACCCTGATGGCAAGCCTACCGACGAGATCGAAGTCCTGCTCAAGCCGGCACCGCGCAGCCAAACCCGGCTGACCTTCATCGACCGATGGCACACTGGTGGGTTGGACGCCGATGGTGCCGATGCCGTTCGAAAAGCCTGGATCGGCTGGCTGTCGGGCCTTGACACCGCGATCAAGGTTGTAGGGGACGCCTAGCCCTCCCTCTCGATCTGTTCGGCGGCCGTGACCAGAAGCCGCGCCATCTGGTCGCGGATTTCCTGGTCCGTCTTGGCAATCCCGGCGGCGTCGAAATCCGCCCTTACCTTCCGAAACACGTCCTGGTCTCCTGCCTCCTGGAGGTCGGCCTGGACGATCGACAGGGCATAGGCGTCGGCCTCGGCCGCGGTCTTGCCGAGGATCTCGGCGGCCCAGCGGCCGAGCAGGCGGTTCCGGCGAGCCTCGGCCCGGAACTTCAGTTCGGCATCATGGGCGAACTTGTTCTCATAGGCATCCTTGCGCTCGTCGAAAGTGGTCATAATCTGGTCCCTCGCCCGTTCCAATTTGCCGAAAAGGCCGTGCATCTGCCGCACATCTTGATATCGGGCAAACCTTAGCCAAATCAACGCGGCGTGCACAGGAGCGCCATCCCGCTCGCGTCTATCGATTGTGCTGAGAGGCCCGATCGGCTACGGTTTTGGCTTCTCCGGGCCGGCCGGGATTGGCCCGGAATGGCACGTCTGAAGCGATCCGCGAACAATTCCGGCGGGTTGATGGACCTCCAACAAATGGATGCTGACATGAATCGCCGTCGGCGAATCTATGAAGGCAAGGCGAAGATTCTCTACGAGGGGCCCGAGCCGGGGACCCTCGTGCAATTCTTCAAGGACGACGCCACCGCCTTCAACAAGAAGAAGCAGGAGGTCATTGACGGAAAAGGCGTGCTCAACAACCGCATTTCCGAGCACATCTTCAATCTGCTCAACCGGATCGGCATCCCCACGCATTTCATCCGGCGGCTCACTATGCGCGAGCAGCTGATCCGCGAGGTCGAGATCATACCGGTCGAAATCGTCGTGCGGAATATCGCCGCCGGGTCGCTCTCCAAGCGGCTCGGGATCGAGGAAGGAACCGTCCTGCCGCGGTCGATCATCGAGTTCTACTACAAGAAGGACGACCTCGACGATCCGATGGTATCGGAGGAGCACATCACCGCCTTCGGCTGGGCGACGCCGCCGGAGATCGACGACATGATGGCGCTGGCCATCCGCGTGAACGATTTCCTTTCCGGCCTGTTCGCCGGTGTCGGCATTCAGCTCGTCGACTTCAAGATCGAATGCGGACGCCTGTGGGAAGGCGAGATGATGCGCATCGTCGTCGCCGACGAGATCTCGCCGGATTCCTGTCGGTTGTGGGACGCCCAGACGAAAGACAGGCTCGACAAGGACCGATTCCGGCGCGACATGGGCGGGCTGCTCGAAGCCTATCAGGAGGTGGCGCGGCGGCTCGGGATCCTGGTCGAGCAGGAGCGCCGTAAGGGGACCGGGCCGGTTCTGGTCCAGCCCGCCCCTTCCGCCAATGACGGCAAGCCGCGATCCTTGGCGTGAAGGCTATTGTCACCGTCACCTTGAAGCAGGGCGTGCTCGATCCGCAGGGGAAGGCGATCGAAGGCGCCCTCGCGTCGCTCGGCTTCGATCAGGTTGCCGGCGTCCGACAGGGGAAGTTCTTCGAGATCGAACTCGACACCCCCGACCGCCGCGCGGCCGAGAAAAGCCTCGGCGAAATGTGCGAGAGGCTCCTCGCCAACACGGTGATCGAGACCTACCGGATCGAGGTCCTTTGATCGCCCGATAACGGAATGCCGGCCCGAGATCGCTCACGGGCCGGCGCTGTCTGGCGACGCCGGAACCTGGCGCCCTTACATTCCCGGATTGACCGCGTGCGCGTAGAACGCACCGGCATTGGGCTGTCCGAGAGCCGGGAAGTTGGTGTCGACGACGTAAAGCACGCCGCCGACTTCGGCCACCGCAGTTGCCGACGTCCAGCCGCCTTCCGCCACAGTGTCGACGGTGGCGTTCGCCCCGTCGATTGTGACGTGTGAAACACGGCCCGCCGCATTCTCGGCAACCCAAAGGCCGGTGCCGTCGGCGGTCGTGCGCATGCCGTCGGGGCCCGCGAGCGGGCGGGACAGGGTCAGCGTCGTGAAGCTCACCAACGTCGTGCCATCGAGTTCGAGGGCGAAGAGGCTCCCGGTCGTCACATCGTTCACGTAGAGCGTGCCACCGACAAAGGCCAGGCCGTCGGCGCCGCCGATCGACATCGACGACAGGACCGGCTGGAGCGCCAACGCTCCGTCTTCGCCAGTGGGAACGAGCGCCAGAACGGAGCCCGGTCTTCCCGCGAAGGCGCCGGTGTCGGTGACGAACACGGTCCCGTCGGGACCAACGGCGATGTCGTTGCAGAGGCCGCCTCCCGGTAGCGGATAGGTGCCGTTCAGCTCGGCCGTCGCGAGATCGAAGGTCGCAAGGCGGCCGTCGCCGAAGTTGGGCGCGATCACGCAGGCATAGGCGGTGTCGGCGGTCGCAAATACCCCGAGGGAGACTCCGTCGACCGTCGCCCAAACGGATGCGGCCTCGTCGCCCGGCGCGTAGCGGAAGATGTTCGGGCTCGCCACGCTGCCGGCAAGGAACCCGCCATCGGGAGTCGCGGCAATGCTCTCCGGAAAGGCGCCTTCCCCTATAAGGACGTCGCCCGGCTCCTGTGCACCGGTGACGCCGGCGATGACCAGCGCGGCTGTCATCACAGCGCCGGTCGCCATCATTTTTCTCATTGAACGGTTCAAACTCACGTTTCGCTCCTATGCGGCTGGAAAGGATCGCGCGTCGGGCGGCGCAGGGCCGGCGACGCGAAGAGGGCGGGCCCGCCACAGCCGTCGCGGGCACGCCCGATCGGCGGCACCGGCGGCAGACCGAAACCTGCCGCCGATGCTCGCCGGTTGCTACATTCCGAGGGCGATTGTGTGAACGTAGGTCATCGCCTCGGGATCAGCGTTCCCGCCGAAGATCGCGCCAACGACGTAAAGCGTGTCGCCGACCACCGCCACCGCGGTCGCCGCCGGGAAGCCGCCGCCTAGATCGGTGATCGTCGCGGTATCGCCGTCAACCCCCACATGGGTAGCTTTCAGCGCGCCGTTCTCCGCCTGGTAGAAGCCGGTCCCGTCCCCGGTCACCCGCATGCCGTCAGGACCGGCCATTTCCTGGTTGGTTTCCACCGTGGTGAAGCCCGTCAAGGTGGTCCCGTCGAGATCCAGCCGATAGAGGCGGTTCGCCAGCACGTCGTTGACGTAGAGGTCGTCCCCGACGAAGGCGAGGCCGTCGACGCCGCCGATGCCGATGCCACCGATCACAATCTGCAGGACAGCGCCCTCCTCGCCCTCGACCAGCGCGCGTACGCTGCCGGCGCCGCCAAATGAGGTCTCGGTGACGAAAATCGTGCCATCGGGGCTCATGGCAATGTCGTTGCAGATGCCGGTCGCGCCGGTCAGTTCGTAGACCGGCCCCGGCCCGCCGGTGGCAAGATCGTAGGTTCGAAGGCTGGTCTGGTTGCAGACATAGGCCGTGTTGCCCTCGGCGAACACGCCGAGCGTGAATCCCTCAAGGCCGGTGATCCATTCGGTCGCTTCGGTCCCACCCGGGGCGACGCGGTAGATCGTGCCCGCAACGGTGCCGATGATCAGGCCGCCGTCGGGAGTGGCGGCAATGCTTTCGGCCTGGGCGCCCGGGGCGATCGGGATGACGTTCAGGTTCTGGGCGCCGGCCGCGCCGCTGATCAGCAAGGCCGCGACAGCTGCACCACCGGCCGCGGCTGCGCGGCCGATCGACGAATACCGTTTCACGATTTGATTCTCCTCCTGGCAGTTATGGTGTGAAGCGGGCCCGGCGCCGCGCCCGATTCCCGCAGCAGAAAATCACAGCTGCTGCCGTCTCAGCTGCCATTCACCCGCTTACATTAGGTATCGCATCCTCCCGGGACAACCTTCGAGGCCGACGCCAAGCCGTTTATTTCAATTTGAATTCTGTCCCGAGCCGTCGCGGAACCGTCACGTTCTTCAGCCGCACATATTGTGGCAGCCCGCCCTTGTATGGCGGATAGTCCTCGCCTCGGATCAAGGGCTCAAGATAGGCGCGGCATCTCGGCGTGATGCCGAATCCGTCGCGGCTGATGAAGCTCTTCGGCATCATCTTCTCGACGTTTGCCACCTTGCTCAGCGGCGCCATGCCGACCTTCCAGCGATAGGGCCGATCGGACGTCCGCTCGATGGTGGGCATGACCGCGCTGTGACCCTTGAGCGCGAATTCGACGGCGGCCTTTCCGACCGCATAGGCCTGATCGACGTCGGTCTTCGAGGCAATATGGCGGGCGGCGCGCTGCAGATAATCGGCCACCGCCCAGTGATATTTGAGGCCGAGCCCGTTCATGATCATCGACGCGATCACCGGAGCCACGCCGCCAAGTTGGGCGTGCCCGAACGCATCCCGAAGGCCCTGATCCGAAAGGAATTTCCCGTCCGGGCCGTTGACGCCTTCGGAGACAACGACGGAGCAATAGCCGTATTTCTTGTACATCTCGCCGACCTTGGCGAGGAACTTCTTCTCGTCGAACGCGACCTCCGGAAAGAGGATCACGATCGGCAGATCGGTGTCTTCGTCCGCCGCGAGGCCGCCGGCCGCGGCGATCCAGCCGGCGTGGCGGCCCATAACCTCGATCACGAATACTTTCGTCGAAGTCTTGGCCATCGACGCCACGTCGAAACTCGCCTCCCGCGTCGAGACGGCAACGTATTTCGCAACCGAGCCGAATCCCGGGCAGTTGTCGGTGATGGGGAGGTCGTTGTCGACGGTCTTGGGGACGTGGATCGCCTGAATCGGATAGCCGAGCTTCTCCGAGATTTGCGAGACCTTGAGGCAGGTATCGGCTGAATCTCCGCCGCCGTTGTAGAAGAAGTAGCCGATATTGTGCGCGGCAAATACCTCGATCAGCCGCTCATATTCGGCCTTGTTCTCCTCCAGGCCCTTCAGCTTGTAGCGCGCCGAGCCGAAGGCTCCGGACGGAGTATGGCGGAGGGCGGCGATGGCCTTGGCGGATTCCCTGGAGGTGTCGACGAGGTCCTCCGACAGGGCGCCGATGATGCCGTTGAGACCGGCATATACTTTGCCGATCTTGCCCTTATTGGCCCGGGCGGTCTCGATAACCCCGCAGGCGCTGGCGTTGATTACCGATGTGACACCGCCCGATTGAGCATAAAATGCGTTCTTCTTGGCCATTACTTCTCCCCGAGGCACGGTCGCCGGGCGCGTTTGCTCCGGTCGCCTCGCCTCTAGCGACGGTGCGGCGAGCAATCAAGGCTGGCGGGCGAAAAGTGTGATACGGCGATCATCGGGCTGGCAAGATCGGCGCGCTCGTCCTAATTCTTCGGGCCTAGTAACGTGAAGACCGCCGATGCGTTCCGCCGTCATCACCTTCCCGGGCTCCAACCGCGACCGCGACATGCTGGCTGCACTCAAGGCGGTGGGCGGCTCGGCGCCCAGAAGCATATGGCATGCCGAAACGGAGCTGCCGTCGCTTGACCTGATCGTCCTTCCCGGTGGCTTTTCCTATGGCGACTATCTCAGGAGCGGGGCGATCGCGGCGCGGTCGCCGATCATGGCGGCGGTGACGAAGGCGGCCGAACGCGGCGTACCGGTGCTCGGCGTCTGCAACGGCTTCCAGATTCTCTGCGAAGTCGGGCTGCTGCCGGGCGTGCTCATGCGGAACGCCACGCTGAGCTTCGTTTGCCGTGACGTCCATCTTCGCGTCGAGACGACAGACTCGATCTTCACCCGCGCCTACGGCGAGGGCGAAGTGTTCCGCTGTCCGGTTGCCCATGGCGACGGCAACTACCGCGCCGATAACCCGACCATTGCGCTGCTCCACGATGAGGACAGGGTCGCATTCCGCTATGTCGACGAAGCCGGCGATCCGACCGAAATGGGCAACCCGAACGGCTCGGTCGACAACATCGCCGGCATTCTCAGCGCACGCCGCAATGTCCTTGGAATGATGCCGCATCCGGAAGACATGATCGAACCGGCGCTCGGCGGCACGGGTGGCCGCAAGCTGTTCGAAAGCGTCCTTGAAGCGCTGGAGCCGGCATGAACGCACCCTTCAAGATCACCCCGACGCTCATTGCCGATCACGGGCTGAAGCCGGACGAGTATCAGCGTATCGTCGCACTCATCGGGCGCGAACCGACGCTGACCGAACTCGGCATCTTCTCGGCGATGTGGAACGAGCACTGCTCGTACAAATCCTCTAAGATTTGGCTCCGGACGCTGCCGACCACCGGCGAGCGGGTGATCTACGGCCCGGGGGAGAATGCCGGCGCGGTCGATATCGGCGACGGAGATGCCGTGGTCTTCAAGATGGAGAGCCACAACCACCCGTCCTATATCGAGCCTTATCAAGGCGCGGCCACGGGCGTCGGCGGCATTCTCCGCGACGTCTTCACGATGGGCGCGCGGCCGGTCGCGGCGCTCAACGCGCTCTTCTTCGGCGCGCCCGATCATCCGAAGACGCGCCACCTCGTCGCCGGCGTCGTCGGCGGCATCGGCGGCTACGGCAACTCCTTCGGCGTGCCGACGGTCGGCGGCATGACGGTCTTCGACAAGCGCTACAACGGCAATATCCTCGTCAATGCCTTCGCCGCCGGGATCGTCGACAAGCACCGGATCTTCACCTCGAAGGCGGAGGGCGTCGGTCGCCCGGTCGTTTATCTCGGCTCAACGACCGGGCGCGACGGGATCCACGGCGCGACGATGGCGTCGGCCGAATTCGGCGGCGCCGATTCCGACGAGAAGCGTCCGACAGTTCAGGTCGGCGATCCGTTCTCCGAGAAGCTGCTGCTGGAGGCCTGTCTCGAATTGATGGCGACCGGCGCTGTGGTTGCCATCCAGGACATGGGCGCCGCCGGCCTCACGTCGTCGGCCGTCGAAATGGGCGCGAAGGGAAATCTCGGCATCCGGCTCGATCTCGACAAGGTGCCGGTCCGCGAAGTGTCGATGACCGCCTACGAGATGATGCTGTCGGAGAGCCAGGAACGGATGCTGATGGTGCTCCGTGCGGAGAAGGAGGCCGAGGCCGAGGCGATCTTC
>CAYOBK010000061.1:0-7011 GCA_964402275.1 uncultured Bauldia sp. | reverse complement strand
GGCGGGAATTGCCAGGCATGTGCCGATCTCATCGCCCGGGGACTGCCAGCAAGACAGATAATGGTGCTGTTGAGCAATCGTCGTGTGCTCAGCCGCCCACTGACGCAAGCGATGACCACAGCTGGAATCGCCTTCACGTTTGCCGCCGAACCGTTTGTAGATAGGCCGGCAGGCAGGTTTGCGCTTGCCCTGATAAGCCACATTGAAGATAGGGGAAAATATCTGCCGCTACGGACGCTAATGGGTGTGCTTCGAGGAGTTGGCATGTCGACGCTAAATGCGATCGCAGTAAAGGTACTGAACTCCGGGGCCAACTACATTGGCCTCTTCGGGGCGAACCCAGCCGTTCAGTTAACCGCGAGAGAACGCGCCGCCGTCGCCCGTGTGCAAACCATTATTCAAGCGCTAGCGAACTGGACACTGCAGGACACGCCGCTAATGCGATCGACTGACATGACCCAACTTCTGGCCCAAGAAATCGGGCCAGCTGCCGCCACGGACTGGCAGGCGTTCGTCGGCGGGGTCCCGCCGGGAGCTACCTTAGAGGAAGTGAACAAGATGCTGAGGGCACCGACTCAGGAGTTGCACGACGAAATCATCGCGAGCGTTTATGACCGGCTCCAGATAGCTCCTCCAGCGCCGCCGAACACTGACCGTGTTCGGATTATGACCATGCATGGCGCAAAGGGGCTCAGCGGCAAAGTTGTCTTCATTCCGGGATTAGAGGAGGACATCTTTCCTGGCACGAAAAAGTTGCCATTTCCGGGGTTAATCTCAGAGTGTGCGCGAATGCTGTACGTATCCATCACACGAGCACGATCCGCATGCATCTTGAGTTATGCCAATCGGCGAATGGTAAACGGGCGTACGCGGCGCTCGATCCCGTCTCGTTTCTGCCTGCACACCAACGGCGCCTTTCAGCCGCATAATCCGTCCCTTCCCGCCGCCGATATCAACGAGATTTGGCAAGTCTGCCAACTAGTCTAACGGACTGTCATTTTTTCGGTCGCCATCCAACCTTCGCCTTTGCCTGATGTCTGGTGCCCCTGGCCCGACTCGAACGGGCACGCCGTTGCCGGCAACAGATTTTGAGTCTGCCGCGTCTACCAGTTCCGCCACAGGGGCATGCCGGCGGACTATAGAAACCGCCGAAGGCCGGTCAACAACAGCGGTCGACAAGCCCGACTTGGCGATGGACCGCCCGGCCCCGCCCCGCTAAGCCCGTCTTGAATGCTGCGGCGGCTCTACGACTGGACGATGGCGATGGCCGGCGGACGCTACGCCGTCCCCGTCCTTGCCGGCGTCTCCTTCGTCGAGAGCTCGTTCTTCCCGATCCCGCCCGATCTCGTCCTCATCCCGATGGTGCTCGCCGAGCGGGCGCGCGCCTGGTGGTATGCCTTCGCCGCCACCCTTTCCTCGGTCCTTGGCGGCCTTTTCGGCTACCTCATCGGCGCCTTCGTCTTCGACCAGATCGCCCTGCCGCTCCTCGAATTCTACGGCTACACCAAGCAGTTCGAGACCTTCGGCGACTGGTTCACCGACCAGGGAGCCTGGATCGTCCTTTTTGCCGGCGTCACGCCCTTTCCCTACAAAGTGATCACCATCACTTCAGGCGCGGTCGGCCTGTCATTGCCGGTCTTCATCCTCGCCTCTATTGTCGCCCGCGGCCTCCGCTTCTTCATCGTCGCCGGGCTCCTCTATTTCTTCGGGCCGGCGATCCGCGACTTCATCGAGAAGCGGCTTGCCTTCGTTTTCACGCTTTTCGTCGTTCTTCTGATCGGCGGCTTCTATCTGATCCGATATGTCCTCTGACCGCATCCTCGCCGCCCGTCGAAGCCCTGCCGTCGATGTCCGGACGCTCGCCGCCTGGACGGTGTTCCTCGCCGCGCTCGCCACTATCCTCGGCGCCTGGGGCTTCCAGCTGATCGGCGGCTACATCCCCTGCCCGCTCTGCCTTGCCCAGCGCATCCCCTATTACATCGGCGTGCCTGCGGCGCTGCTCGCGGTGATCGCGGCGATGACCGGGCGCGAGCAGGCGACGCGGCTTCTCCTTGTTGCCGTTGCCGGCGTCTTCGTCTGGAGCGCTTACAAGGGCGGCTTCCACGCCGGCGTCGAATGGGGCTGGTGGCAGGGCCCGACCGAATGCGCCGGCGGCGCCGGGCTCGCAACGCTGGAGGGCGGCAGCCTTCTCGACCGGCTGAACGCGGGCACGACCATCGTCAGTTGCACCGAAGCGGCGTGGCGCTTCCCCAACGCCGGATGGGGCCTCTCCTTCGCCGGATGGAATGCGGTGATCTCGGCCGGGATCGCGATCGCCGCGCTCATCGGCGCGGCGCTGCCGCCGTCACGCAACGCTCACGGATCCAGCTCGGTATCCCAGTAGAGATAGTCCAGCCAGCTGTCGTGGAGATAGTTGGGCGGGAACAGCCGGCCGTTCCGGTGAAGGTCGGTGATCGTCGGCCGGTAGGGCGGCTGCGAGGGCCACATCCTAGCCCGCTTTGCCGGCAGTCCGCCCTTCTTGAGATTGCAGGTCGAACAGGCGGTGACGACGTTGTCCCAGGTCGTCTGCCCGCCGCGCGAGCGCGGGACCAGATGATCGAAGGTAAGGTCGTCATGGGCGCCGCAATACTGGCACTCGAAGCGGTCGCGAAGGAACACGTTGAACCGGGTGAAGGCCGGGCTCCGGCTCGGCTTCACGAACGTCTTCAGCGACACCACGCTCGGCAGCTTGATCGACAGCGACGGGCTGTGTACCGCCAGCTCGTACTCCGAGACGATGTTCACCCGGTCGAGGAACACCGCCTTGATGGCGTCCTGCCAGGACCACAGCGACAGCGGATAGTAGCTGAGCGGCCGGTAGTCGGCGTTCAGAACCAGCGCCGGATTGGCGCCCGATGAGACTGCAATTGTCAATCGGCTCTCCGAACAGGCCAGTTGCCCCAAGCGATCTCGCTCGCGGGCGATACTCTATATGGACTATGACGCACTTGTGAAGGCCGATGCGGCTTTACGATCAAGTGTTTGACGGCGCTTGCGCCGCCAAGCAACGGGCAAGAAAGCGGCCGCCGACTGCCACCTCCTCCGAATCGATTCCGTGGCCAAGTCCCCGCCGGAGATGGGATTCGACCGGAACGCCGGCGGTGGCCAGTCCCGATTCTGCCGCGCTCATCGCGATGGCTGGGATCAGCGGATCCTCGGCGCCATGGCCGAGGAGCACGGGCGGGTAGGGCCCGCCCGTGACCGGCGGTGGCGAAGCGAGGAGACCGGAGAACCCGACGATCCCGGCGATCGGTCCCGGTCGCTTGAGTCCGACCTCGAGCGCCAGCATCGCGCCCTGGCTGAAACCGGCCAGCGCGAGATCGGGGTTGCCGAGCCCCAGCGATTTGAGGCGGTCGTCGAGGAACGCGGTCAGCAGCGGCGCTGCGGCGGCGAGCCCGTCGACGATTTCGGACCGGTCGCGGAGGGACAGCGGAAACCACTGCCGCCCGATCGGGAATTCCGCGCAAGGCTCAGGCCCGTCGGGGGCGATGAACGCAGCGTCGGGGACGACGGCGCGCCATGCTTCGCCAAGCGGGATGAGATCGGCCCCGTCGGCGCCGTAGCCGTGGAGGAGGACCACCAATTGCCTTGCCCGCCCGCCGGACGCCGGCGGCAGCGATGGTCCGTCCAGCGTGGTCATTTGCGGCCGCCCGCCGTCGCCGACAGCGCCGCCTTCCGCTCCGGACTCAAGGTCCGGTAGTAGGCCCATAGGAGATACGCCGCGACGCCGCGCCAGGGCGACCACCCGGCCGCCGTCTCGGCGAGTTCGGCGGGTGATGGCACCGTTCCGGCATCGAGCGCCGCGGCAGCCGCGACGCGGAGCGCCAAATCTCCGGCGGGAAAGACATCGGCATGGCCGAGGCAGAAGAGGAGATAGATGTCGGCGGTCCACGGGCCGATGCCCTTCACCGCGGTGAGGGCGGCACGCGCCGCGTCGGGATCGGCGCCTCCGAGCGCGTCGAGGTCGAGCCCGTCGGCGCAGGCGGCGGCCGCCGCCCGCATCGTGCGGATCTTCGGCGCCGACAGCCCCATCGCGCGCAGCCGGTCGTCGGACGCGGCCGTGATCGCCGCCGGCGATATCGCCGGCATCACCGCCTCGACTTTCCGCCAGATCGCCGCCGCGCTCGCCGCTGACAGCTGCTGGCTGACGATGATGTTGGCAAGGCCGGCAAAGCCTGCCTCTCTTCGACGGACCGGAACCTTGCCCGCCGCGGCGATCGCCGGCTTCAATCGCGGGTCGATTGCTGCAAGATGGGCGAGGCCCTCCCCGATGTCGGCCTCGCTTTCGATGACGCGCATTCTGGGCACGGGATACCGATCCTCCGGAGCGCCCGTGCTAGTGCACCCTCCGACGGGAAGGAGCAACCGCCATTGAATGTCCCGGTCTTTCGCTTCGCGCCGAGCCCCAACGGCCCGCTGCATCTCGGCCACGCCTATTCGGCCCTCCTGAACGACCGGCTGGCGGACGAACTCGGCGGCCGATTGCTGTTGCGGATCGACGATGTCGACCGCGAGCGCTGCCGGCCGGAATACGAGGTGGCGATCATCGAGGAGTGCCGCTGGCTCGGCATCCGCTTCCGCGGGCCGATCCGCCGCCAGTCCGATTGCGCCGGCGAGTATGCCGCCGCCTTCGACCGGCTGCGGGCGATGGATCTCGTCTATCCGGCTTTCATGAGCCGGACCGACGTGGTGCAGACGGTAATGGCCTATGAGCGCGCCGGCGGCCGCTGGCCGCGTGATCCCGACGGAACGCCGCTTTATCCCGACTACGATCGCGCGATCGGCAGGGCCGAAGCCGAGGCGGCAATCGCCAATGGCCGCCCGCATGCCTTCCGGCTCAACATGCGGTATGCGGCGGCGGTGGCCGGGCCATTGACCTGGCGCGAATTCCCCGCCGGCGATCCGGCGGCGTCACGAGAGGTCGAGGCCGACCCGGGCGCCTGGGGCGATATACTCCTCACCGGGCGCGACATCGCCGCGAGCTATCATCTTGCCGTGGTCGTCGACGATACCGCGCAGGCGACGACGCATGTCGTGCGCGGCACGGACCTCTTCCACGCCACCTCCGTGCATCGGCTGCTGCAGAAGCTGCTCGACCTGGCCGAGCCGATCTACTGCCACCATCGCCTGGTGTTCGACCGGAGCGGCCGGAAGCTCGCCAAATCCGACGGCGACACCGGCATCGCGCTGTTGCGCGAACAGGGCGTGACGCCGGCAGACATCCGCCGGCTGGTCGGACTGGAGGACCCGCGGAGCTGACGAAGGCTCCCTCCGCTCGGCTAATCGTCATTCGCCGGCGGGGAGAGATCCTCGATGTTGAGCTTCTGCATCCGCCTTTGCTCCTTCTTCTCGCGGCGGCGGCGGTTGGCGCGCGGGCTGGTCCGCGCGATCGCGGCGTTGAGTTCCGCGCCGAAGATCAGGATCAGCGACATGATGTAGAGGTAAAAGAGCGCGGTGACGATGCCGGCGAGACCGGCATAGGTCGAAACGTAGTTGGCGAAGTTTTCGAGATACGCGGCGAAGATGGTGGTGGCGATCCACCACAGCAGGAGCGTCGCGACGATACCCGGCCAGATCCGCAGTTCACGCCAGTTCCCCTTGCCCGGCAGCCAGAGATGCGCCGCCGTAAGCGCCGCCGTCAGGAGCGAGCCGACGATGAGGTAGCGGAACAGCTGGAAACTGTTCGACAGGTCCGCGAGATTGGGGAACCAGCGCTGCAAGAGGCTCCAGATCAGCGGGCCGAGCACGCCGAGCAGCGCCAGCGCCAGGCACGCCAGCGCGCCGATGACGACGAAGCCCGCGCTCTGCAGGCGGAGGAACCAGAACGATCGGCCCGGATCGGAACCGTAGGCGCGCGTCAGCGCGGCGCGCACCGCTTCGACGCCGTTCGAGGCGAGATAGAACATCACCACGATCGACACGGTGAGGACGCCGGCTCCCGGGCCGGAAAGCACCTTTCCGACCTCCCGCGCCAACGCGCCGGCGACGTCCTCCGGCATCGTCTCGAACAGGAGTTCGGCGGCCTGGTCGGCGAGATCGCCGGCGCCGAAGAAACTCGCCACGGCGGCGACGAAGATCAGGAACGGAAACAGCGCCATCAGCGCCGACAGCGTCAGATGGCTCGCCATCGCCCACCCGTCGTCCTGGTAGAGGCGGCCGGAAGCGATGCCGATCACGCGCAAGGTGCGGCGAACGCCGGGTATCTGATAGAAACGCCTCGCCTGGCGACGGACGCCGGCCCACCATGAGGCCCAGCTGAAGTCGTTCGCCTCGGGGTGCTTCGTCGTCATCGGTTCGCTTGCAGCTTTCGCCGGCGTCCCTCGGACGCCGGAGAGTGCGGTTCGAAGCTCTTTACCCAAGGCATTGACAGCGCTGCGTTGTTCTGTCCGATCCTGCTGAATGACGCCGCCGAAGTCCACCGGATTCATCCGCCGCGGGCCTCGGCGCGGCGGGATTTCCCAAGCCGAAGCGATGGCCACGCAGCCGCCTGAAGCCTATATGATGGCGCGGCCAAGGAGGGCTAAGGTGACGTTCCTCGAAATCCTGAGCTATGTGGCGGTTGCCGTCGTCCTGGTGGTTCTGATTTGGGGCCTTTACAATTTGATGCGAGGCGGCTCGTCCAACCTGTCGCAGAAGCTGATGCGGGCGCGGATCGTCGCTCAACTCATCGCGATCATCGTGGTTATGACCCTCCTTTATTTCATCCAGCGGTCGGCTTCGGCCGGCTGATCATGGTCAAGCTGAACCGGATCTACACGCGCACCGGAGACGACGGCACGACCGGTCTCGTCGGCAACGAGAGGCGCTCGAAGGCGAACGCGCGCATCGAGGCGATCGGATCGGTCGACGAGCTCAACGCGGCACTCGGAATCGCAAGGCTGGAGACCGCAACGCAGATGGCGATCGACGATATCCTCGCGCGGGTGCAGAATGATCTGTTCGACCTCGGCGCCGACCTCGCCACACCGGCCG
>CAYOBK010000060.1:0-3768 GCA_964402275.1 uncultured Bauldia sp. | reverse complement strand
CAGCCTGCGCCTCGGCTTCATCCTTCCCGCCGTTCCGGAAGATGCGACCGAGGACTGGCAGCGCGCCGTGGCGGTCGGCGCGGAGCACGGCGCAATCCTCGGGATCGAGGAGCAGACGTTCAACGCGCAGCTTTTCGAGATCGATTTCGATGTCGCCTTCGCAACCGCGTCAGGGCCGGTCGAGGTCGTGGCCGCGGCGGAGCGAATGTTGCAGCAGGAAGGTATCTACGCCGTAATCGGCGGATACAGCACGCCGGAGGCGATCGCGCTCGGCACATGGGCGGAGCAACGGAACATCCCGTTCGTGAATGTCGGTGCCCAGGCGGACGTGCTGCGCAACGCCCTGTGCCTTCCGATGTCGTTCCACGTCCAGCCGAGCGCGGCGATGTATCTCGACGCGCTGGCCGGCTGGTATGTGCGCGCCGGATTCCGCCGCTGGTACATCGTCCAGTCCGGCGACATTGACGGCAGGGCGTTGCATGAACGACTGAGTTGGACCCTGGAGAGCCGCCATTTCGGCGTCAGCGAGGTGGGAACGACGGTGCTCACCGACGAGACCGACACGGGAGCCGCGCTGCGCGGCGCGATCGAGCGCTCGCGCGCCGACTTGCTCGTCCTGCTCGTCGATGCCGGCGAGCAGCTCAGAATCATGGCCGATCTCGATGCCGCCGGGCTAGCGATGGAGGTTGCCGGCTATCCTTTCCCGGAGACGCAATCGCGGGATTTTCTCCTGGCGTCCAGGGAGGCCGCGCCGACCCTCGGCACCAATCACCGGGCTTCGGCCTGGGAGGCGTCGATCGACGCCTACGGTGCGCGCGAATACAACGCGCGACACCGGCTGCGGTGGGACGGCGAGCCTCAGGATGCTGCCGCGTGGGCGGCCTTCCATGCGGTCAAGATCCTGTTCGAGGCGGCGCTGTTCGGGGGTTCGACCGGCGGCAGCGAATTAGCCGCCCACCTGGTGAACCAGACCTCGGTGTTCGACCTGCACAAGGGCATCGCCGTCACCTTCCGGCCCTGGGATCACCAGCTCCGGCAATCGCTGTTCCTGGTGAAGATCAGCGAGACGGCCGACAACGCGTTCGACATGGGCCTTTTGGTCGGGGAACTCCCGGCGATCTACATGCCGGGCACCGACCCGGAAGAGCGGCTCGACCAACTCGGCGACCTCGCCAATCGCAGCTCTTGCCGCTTCTGACCCGCGTCGGCCGGATGCTCGTCGTGCCTTTTCTTCACGGTGCATGGGCGCCCGCATCGCCGTCCGGCAAAAGGGGCCGCGCCGGTGGGTCAGATTGCGCGGGCTCTTGTGGATCGGGCGTGGACGGTTGATCGCGAAAAAGCTAACTTGGAAGATCAAGTATTTCTGGACAACCACCGCTCCGGCCGCGACAATGCGGCCGAGTTAAGTTTGCACTGGAGCTCATCCGCATGAAAGCACTGATCAATTTGACCCCGTCGGCCGCGCCAATTCGGCGCCGCGTCGGGGCAGCTCCAGCGGCGGCACTGGCATTGGTTTCCGGCCTGCTGCTGACGTCGTCGGCTCCTGCGCAGGAACTCGGCGAGTATCTCATCTACGTCGCCAACGAGTACAACGCCGACATCACCGTCATCGACCCGGTCACCAATCAGGTCGTCACGACCATTCCGATCTCGGGAAGGCCGGGCGACGTCCGCCCGCGCGGCATGGCGGTCAGCCCGGACGGCACAATCATCTACGTCGCCGTCAGCGACTTCAATCCCGAATTCGAAACGCCGGAAGACAAGATCATCGGCGTCGACACGCGGACCAACGAAGTGGTGATCGAGTTCCGCGCCGGCGGCAATCCGGAGCGGCTCGACCTGAGTCCGGACGGCACCCAGGTGTGGGCAAGTCTCGAAGCGCTGGCGCGCGGCGCCGGCTACGACGTCGCCACCGGGAACCAATTCGCCAGCTTCATCGTCGGCGTCGAGGCCGAGGGCGTCGCTGTCAGTCCCGACGGACGCTGGGTCTATATCACCGCCGAGGCGACGCATACGACCACTGTGATCGATACGCAGGAGCTCAGGGTGGTCAAGCACATCCTGGTCGGCAACCGGCCACGAGTCGTCGAGTTCTCGCCGGACGGCGCCTTTGCCTATGTCTCGGCCGAGATCGGCGGGACGATCTCGGTGATCGACACCAGCACCCACGACGTTGTCGCGACGGTCAATCTCGGCCTCGATTCCCGTCCGGTCGAAATCGCCGTCGATCCCACGCAGCCGCGGATCTTCGTTGCCGGCGGCGGCACCAGCGCCGTCTACGTGGTCGATGTCGAGAACTATGCTGTGACCGCCGTTATTCGCGAGCGAATGGGGCGCCGTCCGTGGGGCATCACCATCACCGGAGACGGCAAGACCGTGTACACCGCCAACGGGCTGTCCGACAGCGTGAGCGTCATCGATACCGAGTGCCTGTGCGTCGTTGCCAATATCGGCGCCGGACGCGGAGCTCATTCGGCGCAGATCGGAATTGTCCCGCGATGAGCATAACTTTTCGCCGCGCCGCGGCAAGCATCGGTCTGGCCGCGGCGATCGCCGTCGCCCCGGCTGCGCTCGCCCAATATACCAACGAGCCGTTCTTCGAATGGACCGTTCTGCAAGGTCGGGCGATCGGGCTCGAACTGGCGGCACAGCGACTTCGCATCGTTGAGGCGCTGGAGCCGCCCTACGACGAAGAATTTGCCGAGGTCGTCGAGAATCTCACCGGCCCCGATTTCGAGCGCTTCGCCGGCACGTTGGAAGCCGCCGACGAAGACTTCGCCGAACGGCTCTACGAGGTGTTGGACGCCATCGCTGAAGGGATCGAGGAAGGGGAGGACGTCGCCGACCTCGTGCCGATGGGCCTCGAAATGCTTGCCACCGCCTACGATCTCGTCATTCCCGCCGAGTTGCGGGAGCTGCCGGCGTTCAAGGGCGGGGTGATGGCGCAGCTGCTGCTGGGAGAGGGCGGAGTCGCGGAAGGCCTAGAGGAGGCTTTCGAGGAGGAATGGGAATTCGCCAATGGCTGGGCGGCGACGCAGCGGATCAAGGTCTTGTGGGCCGATGTCGTTGGCCTCGCCACCGACCAACAGCGTGCCGATATCGAAGAGATGATCGCCGTTCTGGACGAGATCTATCCGTCGCCGGAGCCGCCGGAAACGTTGGCGGGAATCGACCCCGAGGAGGCCGAGACCCCGTCGCAGCGGATTGTCGGCATACTCGAGGTAGTGCTTGATTCCGCGCTTTATTCGGGTCGCGATCAGGTACGCCTTCTTCGCCATCTGGAAGATGTTGCGGCGCCTGCCTGCGAAAGCTATGAAGCCGGCGATGACACGTTGGGCCGGGAGGCGATGTACGCCGTCCTCGACCACTATGCCGGGGAGACGACCGGTCTTGGTGACCTCATCGGGCTGTTTGCGCCCGAAGTGCACGAGAAAGCTATGGAAGCTATCGAGCAGCTTGTGATCGTCGAAGAGGATGACGACGACGAAGGCGAGGAAGCCGGAGAAGGCGAAGGTCCGGCGTCCGACGATGATGACGACGAGGACGACGACATGGACGCCGCCGGCGCCTGCAATGCCCTGGTAGAAGCTCTCGGGGAGGCAAGGAGTGTCCTTGGAGGCTGAGCCTCCGAAATCGGCCAACGGTACCGCTGCCATCGAGGCTATCGATATCGGCCGCCGCTATGGAGACCTGGCGGCGGTCGATGGCGTGTCGTTCGAGGTCGAGCGGGGGGAGTTCTTTGCGCTGCTCGGGCCGAACGGAGCCGGC
>CAYOBK010000059.1:0-1607 GCA_964402275.1 uncultured Bauldia sp. | reverse complement strand
CGATCCAGCCCTCATAGCCGATGCAGTCGATGTGGCGGAACAGAAACTGGTAATTGATCTCACCGGTCCCGGGCTCGTGGCGTCCCGGATTGTCGGCCAGTTGCAGGTGCGCGATGCTCGACAGGTTCCCCTCGATGGTGGCGGCGAGTTCGCCCTCCATCCGCTGCATATGATAGATGTCGTACTGCACGAAAAGATTGTCGCTGCCGATCTCGGCGATGATGTCGAGCGCCTGGTTGGTGTGGTTGAGGTAGAAGCCGGGGATGTCGAATATGTTGATCGGTTCGATCAGGAGCTTGATCCCGGCGGCCTGCAGCTTTGCCACGGCGTAGCGGAGATTGCCGACGAAGGTCTGGCGAAGTTCTGCGCCATTGGCGCCGCCCGGCGCGATCCCGGCGAGGCAGTTGACCTGGCTGCACCCGAGCTTGCCGGCGTATTCGAGGGCCTTGTCGACGCCCTCGCGGAATTCGTTCACGCGGTCGGGCAGACAGGCGATGCCGCGGTCGCCGGCATCCCAGTTGCCGGCGGGGAGATTGAACAGCACTTGCGTCAGCTTGCCGTCCTCAAGCCGGTTTGCGATCTCGTCGGCGGCGAAGGCGTATGGAAAGAGGTACTCGACGCCCTTGAACCCGGCGGCTGCCGCGGCGCCGAACCGGTCGAGGAAGTCGTTCTCGGTGAACAACATGGATAGGTTGGCCGCAAATCTGGGCATTCGCGAAACCTCTCGGGCTGGACGTCCTGCCGGTTACTCGGCTGGCTCGGTCTGACCGGTCTTCGCCGGCACCCAGCCGTTTTCTTTGGTGAGCGTCGGATCGAGGTCGAGTATTTCTTCGAACTCGTTGATGGCGTCAATGTCGGCGCCCATCGCGATATTGGTGACCCGCTCGGTGATGAACTCGATCACCACCGGCACCTGATGCTCCTTCATCAGCGCTTCGGCCTTGGCGAAAGCTTCGCCGAATTCGTTCGGGCTTTTTACCCGCACTGCCTTGCAGCCAAGACCCTCCGCCACGGCGACATGGTCGACGCCGTAGCCCGGCACGCCGTCGCCGTCGGCCGCGACGTTGATGTTCTCGAAGGCAAGGCTGACGTGGAAATCCATGTCGAAGGCGCGCTGCGATTGGCGGATCAGTCCGAGATAGGAGTTGTTGAGCAGCACGTGGATGTAGGGGATCTTGTGCTGCGCCCCGACCGCAAGCTCCTCGATCAGGAACTGGAAGTCGTAGTCCCCCGACAGCGCGACGATCTTGCGGTCCGGATCTGCTTTGCGGACGCCGAGCGCCGCGGGAAGCGTCCAGCCGAGCGGGCCGGCCTGGCCGCAATTGATCCAATGCCGCGGCTTGAAGACGCGCAGGAACTGCGCCCCGGCGATCTGTGACAGCCCGATCGAGGTGACGTAGCAAACGTCGCGGCCGAACTGGGCGTTCATCTCCTCGTAGACGCGTTGCGGCTTGAGCGGCACGTTGTCGAAATGCGACTTCCGCAACATGTTCTCTTTGCGGTGTTGGCATTCCTCCTGCCAGACGCTTCGGTCGGGGAGTTTCCGCGCCTTCCTCAGCGCCTTTGCCTGATCGACGAACAGCCCGAGCGCCGCGCCGGCGTCCGAC
>CAYOBK010000058.1:0-2819 GCA_964402275.1 uncultured Bauldia sp. | reverse complement strand
ATGGGGCGCGGTTCGCCAACGCCGTGGCGTCGCTCGGCGCCAGCCCCGCCGCGCTCAGCTGGCAGGCCGGCGTCGACGTCCTCTCCTTCGGCGGCACCAAGGGCGGCTGCTGGATGGCGGAGGCGATCGTCGCCTTCGATCCGTCTCTGGCGGAATCGATCGCCTCTCTCCGCAAGCGTTCCGGTCATCTCGTCTCGAAGCACCGTGTCATCGCCGCGCAGATGTTCGCCTATCTCAAGGACGGACTCTGGCTCGACCTCGCGCGCCACTCCAACCGCATGGCGGCGCTACTTGCTTCTGCGATCGATGCCGCCGGCGGACGGCTCGCCTGGCCGGCGGACGGCAACGAGCTGTTCGCGATCCTGCCGCGGACCGCGCTCGCGCGGGCGAAGGAAGCGGGCGCGAGCTTCTACGAATGGTACCCGCACTGGGCGCCGGCCGAACGCGCGCCGGCCGACGGCGAGGCGCTGGTCCGGCTGGTGACGAGTTTCGCCACGACGGAGGCGGAGGTCGAGCGGTTCGGGGACGTTGTCGGCGGGAGCTGAGTGATTCCCGTTACAGGTCGTTCCGGGCGAAGGCGTAGCCGAAGACCCGGAACCTCAGGCCTGAGGTTCCGGCTCGGCCTTGCGGCCGGCCGGAACGACGGAACAGGTTGTCACCCCCGCTCGCCGCCGGCGCGGCGGGCGTGGTAGAAGGCGGACGCGCGCGGCGGGAGCGCGCCTGAGCGCGGGGGAGTTCGGGGCGATGGTCGACCGTCGGAAAAGCGTCTCACCGTGAGCGGCGTCGAACCACCGCTCCGCGTCCTTGTCCTCAACGCATCGCTGAAGCACGGACCCAAGCCGTCGAATACGGAAGAAGTGACCGAGATGGTGCTCGGCCATATGCGCCGTCATGCGCCGATCACGGTCGAGAACGTCCGCCTCTCCGACAGGAATGTCCCGGTCGGACTCGGCTACCGCGAGAGCGACGAAGACGACTGGCCGGCGATCGCCGATACGCTCGCGGCATCGGACATCCTCATCATGGCGACGCCGATCTGGTGGGGCGGGCGGTCGAGCCTGATGCAGCGCGTCATCGAGCGGATGGACGCGTTCGACGAAGCGGCGCATCTCGGCCGCGCCGTCCTTCTCAACAAGGTGGCGGGCATCGTCATCACCGGCAGCGAAGACGGCGCGCAGGCAACGCTCGCCGGGATCATGGAGGTGCTGACGTTCCTCAACTTCACGCTGCCGGCGCAGTGCTGCACCTACTGGGTCGGGGAGGTCGGGCCGCCACCGGCGACCGACGCCGAGCGGCGGCGGGCCAACCCGGCGGTCGACGGGATGGCAAAGGCAACCGCGCGGAACCTCGTCCACGCCGCGCTGGCGCTCCGGGCGACGCCCTATCCGGAGGACGGCTGAACGGCAGGCCGGCAAGGAGCCTTGCTCCGACTCAATCGATGCGTCGTTCCGGGCGAAGGCGGAGCCGGGGACCCGGAACCTCTGGCGTGAGGTTCCGGCTCGGCCTGACGGCCGGCCGGAACGACGAAAATATGTACCGTTCGTCCCCGCGAAGGCGGGGACCCAGGGAGGCAAGTCGCGTGTCCCACCTGGATTCCCGCTTGCGGGGGAGGAGCGGAGGTGGGCCTGCCGTCGGGCCGTGAAAGGCATCCAAGAAAGAAAAGGGGCGCCGCTAGGCACCCCTTCTGTTAGCTCCGAAGCGGGGCGCGTTAGGCGGCGGCGGCGTCGATCTGCCTGACCTTGCCTTTGCCGTTGCCGGCGGTGATGGCGATCTTCCGCGGCTTCAGCGCCTCGGGGATCTCCCGGACAAGGTCGATGTGAAGCAGGCCGTTCTCGAGCCGGGCGCCCGCGACTTCGACGTGGTCAGCGAGCTGAAAGCGGCGCTCGAAGGAGCGACCGGCGATCCCGCGATAGAGCACCTCGCGGCCCTTCTCGGCCTCGTCGGTGCGCTCGCCCCTGACGGTGAGGACGCTCTCCTTCGCCTCGATGGAGAGATTGTCCTCGCCGAAGCCGGCGACGGCCATGGTAATTCGGTAGGCGTTCTCACCGGTCCGCTCGATGTTGTAGGGCGGATAGGTTGCGCCGCCGCCATTCTCGACGCCGGTCAGGGAGTCGAGAATCGAGAACAGACGGTCGAAACCGACGGTGGAACGATAAAGCGGGCTGAGATCAAAACTCGGCATTTCGAAGTCCTCCAATTGAGCGACGACAGTTGGAGACGGCGGTGCCCCCAATAGCGGGCGGTGCCGTCCCGCGGACCCCGCCAACCGGGCGTCCGCAACCCATGAATTGGGGCCGGTCCGGGGCTTTTTCAAGGGCCGCCCGGCGGGCGCCACAGACA
This sequence comes from uncultured Bauldia sp., assembly GCA_964402275.1. Taxonomy (GTDB): domain Bacteria; phylum Pseudomonadota; class Alphaproteobacteria; order Rhizobiales; family Kaistiaceae; genus JADLGL01. The sequence continues at coordinate 479 of CAYOBK010000058.1, read as the reverse complement.
TGAATGGCGGATGAACAGCCCCCTCAAGCGCCGTTCAGAAGCCCTACGATAGGGTCAACGACATCGCGGAACCGGTCAGATCGTTCCGCCCCCCTCGACTGGCCGGTTCACCGCGCATGCCGGCGGCGTTCCCCCACGGACGCCGCCGGCGCTTTTTTCGGCGTGAATGGCCGGTGAATGCCCGGTTCCGACGCGGTTCAGCCGACACTGACGATAGTCGGCCGAGTGGCGACTTCCTTGTTCCTCCCGTCGCCATTCGTTCGGACGATCCGAACGAGAAAGCCCGGGGGCCGACATTCCTTCCCGCCCCCCTCCGTGTCGGTCCCCCCTTGCCGGCGGCGTCCCCCAACAGGACGCCGCCGGCTTGGTTTTCCGCACGTACGGTAGTCCCGCTGAGGCGGCCCGCTAGCCGCGGACGATGGCGCAGCCGTTCAATGTAATGGCGCCCATCTCGATCGTGGTAATGGCGCCCATCTCGA
>CAYOBK010000057.1:0-7856 GCA_964402275.1 uncultured Bauldia sp. | reverse complement strand
CGCCCCCGGCCCGGCGTCCGCGCCCGCCGGCGACGACCAGGGCTGCGACCGTGCCCGGCGGTGGAATTGCCATCCGAAAGCCTGTTGGGTTGCCGCGAAGTCGCGGCACCGAATAGCAGACCTTCGGCAAGGTCAACGTTTTTTGCTTGCTCCGAGCGTCGTGGTGGCTAATATGTAGGCAAAAGGATAATTGCCTAAATGATAACCAAGGCGACGGGCGTGCGGGCCGAGCGGGGCGGTATCGCCAAACTGGCGGAACCGCTGGCCATTGGGGAGATCGAACTCGGCAATCGTGTTTTCCTTGCGCCGATGTCCGGCATCACCGACGCGCCGTTCCGGCGGTTGGCTTGGGAGTACGGGGCCGGGCTCGTGGTTTCGGAAATGGTCGCGAGCGACCAGCTGGCGATCGGCAACGCAGAGGCAAATTTGCGGGCGCAGGCGGCGGGGCAGGGCCGCCACGTCGTCCAACTCGCGGGACGCGAAGAGCGTTGGATGGCCGAGGGCGCCCGCGCGGCGGAGGCGGCCGGAGCGGAGATCATAGACATCAATATGGGCTGTCCGGCCAAGAAGGTGACGTCGGGCTATTCCGGTTCGGCGCTGATGCGCGACCTCGATCACGCTGAACGGCTTGTGGCCGCCACCGTCGGGGCCACGTCTCGACCGGTCACGCTCAAGATGCGTCTTGGTTGGGACGGACAATCGCTGAACGCGGCCGAACTGGCGCGCCGGGCAGAGGCCAACGGTGTGCGCATGATCACCGTCCACGGCCGCACCAGATGCCAGTTCTATGACGGCAGTGCCGACTGGGATGCCGTCGCCGGCGTCAAGGCAGCGGTATCGATTCCGGTGATCGTCAACGGCGACATCCGGTCGTTGGAAGACGCCGCAACCGCCCTGCGCCGCTCCGGCGCCGACGGCGTCATGATCGGTCGCGCCGCTTGCGGACGCCCCTGGCTTCCAGGCCGAATCGCCCATGCTGCGGCCGGGGGGATCTGCGCGTCGCCACCATCCGCCGGTGAAATGGCCGACGTCGCCGAACGCCACTACGGTGAACTGATCGATCATTACGGAGCGCCGCTCGGCATCCGAGTCGCCCGCAAGCATCTCGGCTGGTACCTCGACGCGCTCATCGGCGTCAGCGAGCGACTTCGAACGTCTGTGCGTGCGGCGATCATGCAATCGACCAACCCGGCCGTGGTCACACGGCTATTGCGGCAAGTGACATTGGCTCAGGAGGCCATGAACGGAGGTATCGCCGCGTGAACGTCGCAACCGCCAGTCGGCACCGCATCTCGGCCTCGGCCTTGCTCGACGCCTTGCCGCACCCCGTCGTCCTTGTATCCGACGACAATCAGATCACCGAAGCCAACCTCGCAGCCGAGACGTTCTTCAAGACCTCCGCGACTGTCCTGCGGCGAAGTCAGATCGCGCAATTCGTGCCGTTCGGGAGTCCTTTGCTGGCGCTGATCGAGCAGGTCCGCCTGCGCGAATCCGCCGTCACCGAATACCGTGTCGACATCGGCACGCCGCGTATCGGCGGCGAGCGGGTCGTCGACGTCTATGCATCGCCGGGCGAGGGGAGAGCGGTCGTCCTCATGCTGCAGGAACGGTCGATGGCGGAGAAGATCGACCGGCAACTGACGCATCGCAGCGCGGCGCGGACGGTGACCGGCCTGGCGGCGATGCTGGCGCACGAAATCAAGAACCCGCTATCGGGCATCCGCGGCGCGGCGCAGCTGTTGGAGTCCTCCGTCGAAGACGACGATCGCGCGCTGACCCGCCTCATTTGCGACGAGGCGGATCGTATCGTCAAACTGGTGGACCGCATGGAGGTGTTTTCCGATGACCGCCCGATCGAGCGTGCGCCGGTCAACATCCACGGCGTTCTCGACCGTGTGAAACGATTGGCGCAGTCGGGGTTCGCCAAGGGCATCACCTTCCATGAGGAATACGATCCGTCGCTTCCGCCGATCTATGCCAACCGGGATCAGATGATCCAGGTGGTGCTCAATCTCGTAAAGAATGCCACCGAGGCCATCGGCCCCGCGGGCGACGGCGAGATCCATCTCGCGACGGCATACCGGCCCGGCGTCCGTCTCTCGGTGCAGGGCAGCCCCGACAAGGTCTCGCTGCCCCTCGAATTCAGCATCCGCGACAACGGGCCGGGCATTCCGCCCGACATGATTCCGCATTTGTTTGATCCGTTTGTCACCACCAAGCCGAATGGAACTGGCTTGGGTCTTGCTTTGGTAGCAAAGATTATCGGCAACCATGGTGGCGTCATCGAATGCGACGCCCAGCCAGGCCGTACGGTTTTCCGGGTGCTGATGCCGGCCTATAGCGGCGACGTCCCGATCGATGAGGAGACCTGAGAAACATGGCGCTCGGCACAATCGTCGTGGCCGACGACGACGCGGCAATCCGAACCGTCCTCAACCAGGCTTTGTCGCGTGCCGGCTATGAGGTGCGGCTGACCTCCAACGCGGCGACGCTATGGCGCTGGGTCAGCCGTGGCGACGGCGACCTTGTCATCACCGATGTGGTGATGCCGGATGAGAACGCTTTCGACCTCCTGCCGCGCATCAAGCGCGCGCGGCCGGACCTGCCGATCATCGTCATGAGCGCGCAGAACACCTTCATGACCGCGATTCGCGCATCGGAACGCGGTGCCTACGACTACCTGCCGAAGCCGTTCGACCTGAAGGAACTGATCGCGATCGTCGGCCGGGCGATGACCGGGCCGAAGTCACGCCGCGCCGAGGCGGAGACCGACGCCAACGACAACATCCCGCTCGTCGGCCGGTCGCCCGCGATGCAGGAGATCTACCGCGTTCTTGCCCGGCTGATGCAAACCGACCTCACCGTCATGATCGCCGGCGAATCCGGCACCGGCAAGGAGCTCGTGGCTCGCGCGCTCCACGATTACGGCAAGCGCCGCAAAGGCTCCTTTGTTGCCATCAACATGGCGGCGATCCCGCGCGACCTCATCGAGGCCGAGCTGTTCGGTCACGAGAAGGGCGCTTTCACCGGCGCTCAGGCGCGGAGCGCCGGCCGGTTCGAGCAGGCCGATGGCGGCACGCTGTTCCTCGACGAGATCGGCGATATGCCGATGGAGGCCCAGACCCGGCTGCTCCGCGTGCTGCAGCAGGGCGAATACACCACCGTCGGCGGCCGGACCCCGATCAAGGCCGACGTCAGGATCGTAGCCGCCACCAACAAGGACCTTCGCGTCCTCATCAACCAGGGCCTGTTCCGCGAGGACCTCTTCTATCGGCTGAACGTGGTGCCGATCAGGTTGCCGGCGCTCCGGGAGCGAACCGAGGATATTCCCGACCTGATTCGCCATTTCTTCACGTTGATCGAGAAGGAGGGGCTCCCCGCCAAGCAGATCGAGCAGGCGGCCGTCGAGCGCCTTCGCCGCTACCGCTGGCCGGGCAATGTGCGGGAGCTGGAGAACCTCATCCGGCGGCTGGCCGCGCTTTATCCCCAGGACATGATCAGCGAGACGATTATCGAGGCGGAGCTCGATCAGACGCCGATGGAGCCCGGCGGCGGTGAATATCCCGCCGACGAGGACAGCCTTTCACGCTCGGTCGAGCGCCATTTGGCCAATTATTTCGATGGCTTCAGCGATGCGCTACCGCCTCCCGGCCTCTATCACCGGGTCTTGCGCGAGGTCGAATATCCCCTGATCAGCGCCGCGTTGGCGGCCACCCGGGGGAACCAGATCAAGGCCGCTGCCCTGTTGGGCGTTAACCGCAACACCCTTCGGAAGAAGATCCAGGACCTGGATATTCAAGTTATTCGCAGTTCCCGGTAGCTGCGCCGGTCGAAATTGTTGCTTTTCGGCCACAATGCTGTTGCAATCCAGAAAAGGATTCCGAGCGATCAGCCGCGGCGGCGATCGAATTGATTGACCGGAAGGCGCTGTGACGGGCACTGCCAACCTCACCCACGCGAACGCCGCGGCCACCCGAAGCTCCCGCCCGGAGCGCCGCGGCGGCTGGATGCGCCGGCTTGGTTACGGCGCCGCCATCCTGTCCCTGCTTTCGGTCTCGGCAACGTTTTTCATCCTTCTCGGCCTGACCTCGATCGAGCCGACGGGTCAGGTCGTTGCCTGGGCGCTGGTCGCCAACGGCGCCTTCCTGCTCGTGCTGCTTGTGGCGGTGGCTTGGGAGATCCGCCGGTTGTTCCGGGCGCGCCGGCGAGGCGAGGCGGGCGCGCGCCTTCATGTCCGGATCGTGGCGTTGTTTGCCGTGGTCGCGGTGATCCCGGCTGTCTTGGTTGCGATCGTCGCCAACATCACCTTTGCGCAGGGCGCCGACCACTGGTTTTCGTCGCGGACGCAGCAGATGGTGGAAGCGTCCCGCAACGTTGCCGAACAATACATTGACGCGCAGCTGTCCTCGCTCGGGGAGGTTACGCGCGCCCTCAAGGGCGACATCGAGGATGTTCAGCCGCTGTTTCTTGCTGCCGACTGGGAGAATTTCCGACGGGCACTGGACCCGCTGCCGAATCTGTATGGTGTCAAGGGCGTCGTCCTGATCGACGCCACAGGCGAGGCCGTTGCGGCCGCGCCACCGGGCGACCAGCTCGATTTACCCGCTCCGCCGCCTTCGTTGATCGCCCGTGCTGTGGCGAACGCGCCCGACGCGTTCGTCACATCGCCAACGCCGGTCACACGCGAGGACGGCGCATTGACGGCATTCGCCGCCGGCATGGTCATGCTCGACAACTATGGCGGTCTGCTCCTTTACGTTGTCGCCGAATTTCACCCACAAGCGGTCGCCTACATGCAGGCGGCGGCCGAGAACACCGCGGCATATCAGGAGCTGCTCGATATCCGCTCCGGCATGCAGTTGGTGTTTGGGCTGATCTATTTCGGCGTTGCGCTGATGGTCCTGGCCGCCGCCATTTGGATGGGCCTCGCCGTCGCCAATCGCCTCGTCTCGCCGATCGGCCGTCTGATCACCGCGGCCGACAACGTGGCGAAAGGCGACCTGTCGGTCGAGGTGCCGGTCCGGCAATCGGACGGCGACCTGGCGACATTGGGCGAATCCTTCAACGAGATGACCCACCAGCTCGCCGGCCAGCGCGCCGAGCTGCTGGCGGCCAGCGAGCAGAACGACGGCCGGCGGCGCTTCATCGAGGCCGTCCTCTCGGGCGTCACCGCCGGTGTCATCGGCGTCGACGGCGAGGGCCGGGTCACCGTCTTCAACCGCTCCGCCCTCAACCTGATCGATCGCGGCGGTCCGGCCACGCTCGGGGCGCAGATCCGCGGACTGGTGCCCGAAGTGGGGCCGGTTCTGGAAGATGCCGCACGCGACAGGCGACGCGAGCATCGGGACCAGATCACGCTGCTCCGCGCCGGGAAGGCGCGCACCATCAATGTGCGCGTGACCACCGAACGATCGTCGGCCGAGGCGACCGGCTACGTCATCACGCTTGACGACATCACCGACCTCCTTGCGGCGCAGCGCACCTCCGTCTGGGCCGACGTCGCCCGCCGTATCGCCCACGAGATCAAGAACCCGCTGACGCCGATTCAGCTGTCAGCCGAGCGGCTGCGCAGGAAATTCGGCGCTCGCATCGAGGAGGACCGGGAGGTCTTCGATCAGTGCACCGACACGATCATTCGGCAGGTCGCCGATATCGGCCGCATGGTGGACGAATTCTCTGCATTCGCGCGGATGCCGAAGCCGTCGCTGGAAGTAGTGGATATCCGCGAGGGCCTCCGCGACGCCGTGTTCCTGATGCAGGTTGGGCATCCCGACGTCGATGTCACCGTCGACCTTCCCGACGAACCGATGACCGGACGATTCGACGTGAGGCTGCTGTCGCAGGTGATCACCAATCTGATCAAGAACGGTGTGGAAGCCATCGAGGCACTCGACCCGCCCGCCGAACGCGGCCATGTCGAGGTTTGCGGCTCGACGACGGAAGGCGCGGTGGTGGTGGAGGTCATCGACGACGGCATCGGGCTGCCACGCGAGAACCGCCAGATGCTGCTCGAGCCGTACATGACCACGCGGGAAAAGGGGACCGGCCTCGGGCTCGCGATAGTTCGCAAGATTGTGGAAGAACATTCCGGAACGGTCGAGTTGTTGGACGCCCCGGATGTCGCCAAAGGAGGCCATGGCGCAATGGTAAGATTGTGTTTCCCCAGACTGCCGGCTGCCGGCAATTCGAACGATCGCGACGTCGATGCTTCGGTCCGGGACAGCCGCGACATCGGCAAACTCGCACCAGTTGCAGAGTGAGCCATGGCGTCCGACATCCTGATCGTTGACGACGAAGCCGACATCCGCGAACTGGTGTCGGGCATTCTCGATGACGAAGGTCATCACGCCAGGACCGCTGCCGATTCCGATGGCGCCCTGGCGGAGATCGCTCAGCGGCGCCCGTCGCTGATCTTCCTCGACATCTGGCTGCAGGGCAGCCGTCTCGACGGCCTGGCGCTTCTCGACGACATCAAGCGGAGCTGCCCGGAAGTTCCCGTGGTGATGATCTCCGGGCATGGCAACATCGAAACCGCGGTTTCGTCGATCAAGCGCGGCGCCTACGACTACATCGAAAAGCCGTTCAAGGCCGACCGGCTGGTGCTGGTGGCCGAACGCGCCTTGGAGGCTTATCGCCTGCGCCGCGAAGTGCGCGACCTGCAGACCCGGTCCGGCGAAACGCTGAGCCTTGTCGGCAGTTCCTCGAGCATGAACCAACTGCGCCAACAGATCGACAAGGTGGCAAAGACCAACAGCCGGATCATGATCACGGGGCCGTCAGGCGCCGGCAAGGAACTGGCTGCGCGTGCGATCCACGCCGCTTCGCTCCGGGAGGCGGGGCCGTTTGTCGTTCTCAACGCCGCCGCGATTACGCCGGAGCGAATGGAGGACGAGCTGTTCGGCGCCGAAGCCAACGGCTCCGGCCGCAAGATCGGCGCTCTGGAGGAGGCGCACAACGGCACGCTGTATATCGACGAAGTCGCCGACATGCCGCGCGAGACCCAAAACAAGATCCTGCGGGTCCTTGTCGAGCAGAGTTTCCTGCGCGTCGGCGGCAATCAGCGCGTCAAGGTCGACGTCCGCATAATCTCGTCGACCGCCCGCGATCTCGAGGGCGAGATCGCCAGGGGGAACTTCCGCGAAGATCTGTTCCACAGGCTCGCTGTGGTTCCGATACGCGCTCCCGGCCTTGCCGAACGCCGCGACGACATTCCTGAGCTGGTGGACCACTTCACCAAGCAGATCTCCCGTCAGACCGGCCTTCCCGCGCGCGTCGTCGCGCAGGACGCGCTGGCGGTCCTGCAGGCCCACGACTGGCCGGGCAATGTTCGGCAGCTCCGCAACAACGTCGAGCGGCTGCTGATTCTTGCGCATGGCGACGCCACCGACCACATCACTGCGGACATGCTTCCGCCGGAAATCGGCAAGCGGCTTCCGGCAACGCCCGGGCGGGACGGCGGCGAGCACTTGATGGCGATGCCGTTGCGCGACGCGCGGGAAGTGTTCGAGCGCGAATACCTGTCGGCACAGGTCGCGCGATTTGGTGGGAATATCTCTCGGACGGCCGAATTCGTCGGTATGGAACGATCCGCCCTGCATCGTAAGCTGAAATCATTGGGCGTCGGCTGATACACGGGGCGGGGCAGCTATGCGGGTTGTGATCTGCGGCGCAGGTCAAGTCGGCTATGGTATCGCCGAACGGCTCGCGGCCGAGCAGAACGACGTGTCCGTTATCGACACAGCGCCGCAACTGATCCAGGCAATCCGAGACACTCTTGACGTTCGCGGTCTCGTCGGCCACGGCTCCCATCCGGACGTCCTTGCCGCCGCCGGGGCCGAGGGCGCCGACATGATCAT
>CAYOBK010000056.1:0-3247 GCA_964402275.1 uncultured Bauldia sp. | reverse complement strand
CGCGGTCGCTGGGCGGAAGGAGACACTGTCGAATGACGGAACGAAGGGCTGCTTCCGTGACGCCCGCGCGCCCGTCCCGCGTCTGCCCGATTTGCGGCAAGCCGTCGGCCCGCGAGACCCATCCCTTCTGCTCCGAGCGCTGCCGCGATCGCGATCTCAATCGCTGGCTTTCCGGCGGCTACGCGATCCCGGTTGTCGAGCCCGGCGGCGTCGATGAAGACGGCAAGGACGAACCGGGCTAGTCGTCGCCGTCATCCGTATCGTTCTGCGTCATGGCTTGAGCCCCGCGATCTCCGCCTGCAGCCAGTCGATGCCGGCGCGGGTATGCGCCGACGTGGCGAGCACCTTGGGATGCGCGGCGGCCCGTCTGGCGATCCCCAGGGTTGCGCTCTCTATCGCGGCGGCGAGTTCATGGTCCTTGAGCTTGTCGGTCTTAGTGAGCACCAGCTGATACGAAACGGCCGACTGGTCGAGAACGGCGAGCACCCGCTCGTCGTTCGGCTTGATTCCGTGCCGGCTGTCGATCAGCAGATAGACACGGCGAAGGTTCGGGCGGCCGCGGAGATAATCGAGGATCAGCCGGTTCCATTCCGCGGCGGCGCTCTTGCCTGCCTTGCTGTAGCCGTAGCCTGGCATGTCGACGATCGTCAGCGACGGATCGGCGGCGAAAAGGTTGAGCTCGCGCGTCCGTCCGGGCGAGTTCGATGTCCGCGCCAGATTCTTTTGGCCGACCAGCGCGTTGATCAGCGACGATTTACCGGCGTTCGATCGACCGGCGAACGCGATTTCGATTCCCTCCGCCGGCGGCAGTCCATCAGGCTGGGCAACGCCAAGCATGAACACCCATGGCCGCGCGAAGAGAAGTCGGCCGGCCTCGAGTCGCCCGGCCTGTTCTTCGGCTCTTTCGAGGGATCCGCTCAACGCCGGGCTCCGCGCGGGATCAGCGCCTGGAGCGTTTCCAGCCGGTCGGCCTCGGCCGGCGGCTTGTCCCACCGGAGACGCGATATGCGCGGGAACCGCATCGCGACCCCTGATTTGTGCCGCGCCGACCGGTTCAGGCCTTCGAACGCGACCTCGAACACCAGCCCCGCGTCAGGTTCGTGAACCACCTCGCGCACCGGGCCGAACCGGGCCACCGTGTGGTTGCGTACGAAACGGTCGATCTGCATCAGCTCCTCGTCGGTGAAGCCGAAATAGGCCTTGCCCACCGGCACCAGCTCATCGCCGTCCGCGCCGTCGCGCCAGACGCCGAACGTGTAGTCCGAATAATAGGATGAACGCTTGCCATGACCGCGCTGCGCGTACATCAGCACTGCGTCCACAATGTGGGGGTCGCGCTTCCATTTGAACCACGGCCCCTTCGGGCGACCCGCTTCGTACACTGATTCCCAGCGTTTCAGCATGATTCCCTCGACCACCGCTTCCGGCGGCGCGGCGCGGAAATCGGCAAGCTCGTCGAGGTTGCGGAAGCGGACCAGCGGCGACAGGTCGATCCGGCCGGTCTTGCTTTTGGCGACGAGCGCTTCCAGCCGCTCGCGGCGCTCGCGAAAGGGGAGGGACCGGATGTCCCCGACGCCGTCGACGAGGCAATCATAGGCGCGGATGAAGGCCGGATGGCTCTGCTGCAGACGTGCCGACACGAGCTTTCGGTTGAGACGTTGTTGCAGATCGGCGAATGTCCGTGCGGCGATCAAGCCGGACGTTGCGCGGCCGACCAGAAGCTCGCCGTCGATCGCGCCCTCGAAGTCGAGCGCGTCGATGATGTCGGGGAAAGACCGGGAGATATCGTCTCCTGTCCGCGAATAGAGCCTTCGCGTGCCGGCTTAGACCACAGCCTGCACGCGGATGCCGTCCCAATTACATTCCGCCGCGTATTACACCGGCGTGATTGTCTTGAGCTCGTTGTCGGCGATCGCATGCGACAGCATCACCGGCCGGAAAGGCGCGCGTATGCGCGATACCGGTCGCGGTCCGCCCTCGGTCAGCCAGGCGAACAGCGGCCGATAGGGCGGCGACAGGCCGTGCCAAACCTCCTCGATCTCACTCACCGGCTTGCCGCCGAGTTCGGCTGCGGCGGTCTTGGCGAGGCGTGCCGAGGCACCGACCCGCAATCCGCCGGTGACGAGCTTGATCAGTCCCCAGCGTCCCGTCGGGTCGAGGAGGTCGAGCCATTGCGCCATGAGGCGCGGACCGTCGAGCCGCGAAGCAAGGTGCAGTTCTTCCACGATTGCCGCAAGCGAAGGCGACGATAAAGCCGGGTTGTCCCGGCCTTGAGCCGGGACCCATTGGCCATCGCTGTTGTCCTCCGCGCGCGCCCTTGGGCCCCGGGTTAAACCTGGGGCGGTCCTGACCTGCGTATCCGGCCAGGCCAGCGCGATCGTCTCGGCGAGGTCGCCGACATAGTCGTAGGAATAGCCGAACAGGATCGGATCCATCCGATCGGTGATGAGCGCCCGCAGCATCGCCGGTTTGACGCTGGCGATCGAAAGGTCGCCCGTCAGCGCGGCCAGCGCATAGCCGCGGTCGGGATCGGGCGTCTCGCGGAGATAGTCGGCAATGAGCCGGAGCTTCACGTTCCGCTGCGGCGTGAGGACCAGCCGGTCGAGGAGGGCGGCGAAGCGGTTCATTCGTCCTCCTCCTCGTCATAGCCGACAAGGTGCAGCGGCCGCGCCGCGATGCCGTTGAGCTCGCACCAGCGGACCAGCGCTTCCTCGCGGCCGTGCGTCACCCAGACCTCGCCCGCGCCGGTCTCGACGATCGTCCGCGTGAGCTCGTCCCAATCCGCATGGTCGGAGATGATCAGCGGCAGCTCGACGCCGCCTTGCTTGGCCCGCTGGCGGATGCGCATCCAGCCCGAGGCGAACGCGACGACGGGATCGGCAAAACGCCGCGACCAGCGATCGTTGAACGAGGCTGGCGGGCCGACGACGATCTCGCCGGCAAAGTCCGCCCGCGACAGCGCATCGTCGGTCGCCGGCCGAAGATCGCCAAGGGCAATGCCATGCGCCTCGTAGAGATGGCAGAGCGACACAAGCGCGCCGTGAATGAAGATCGGGCGGTCGTAGCCGGCGTCGCGGAGGAGGCGGATGACGCGCTGCGTCTTGCCGAGCGAGTAGGCGCCGACGAGGTGCGTCCGGTCGGAGAGCTGTGCCGTCGAGGCGATCAGCCGGGCGATCTCATCGGCCGCATCGGGATGACGAAACACCGGCAAGCCGAATGTCGCCTCGGTGATGAACACGTCGCAGGC
>CAYOBK010000055.1:0-6917 GCA_964402275.1 uncultured Bauldia sp. | reverse complement strand
GACGCGGTCACGATCGTCGGCGTCGGAGGGATTGCGCTTCAGTTCGGCCATTCGCCGGACATACGCAAAGCGCTTGCCCAGCAGCGCGACAAGCTCGCGGTCGAGGCGATCGATCTCGGCGCGAACCTCGTCCTTCGATCGGCAATCTTCCGGCGCGGGCATCACTCACCACCACCGCTGCGGCGAGAACGTTCCGGCCGCATCCTCTATCACCTGCCCCGCCGCGAACAAGGTTTCCTCGTCGAAGGCCGGCCCGATCAGCTGCAAGCCGAGCGGGAGACCGCGCGCGTCGAGCCCGGCGGGAACGGATATTGCCGGGAGGCCCGCCATGTTCGCCGGCACCGTGAAGACGTCATTGAGGTACATCTCGATCGGCGATGCCTTCGACTTGGCACCGATATCGAACGCCGCGCTCGGTGTTGTGGGCGCCAGGACAGCGTTCACGCCGCGGGCGAATACCGTCTCGAAGTCGCGCTTGATCAGAGTGCGCACCTTCTGCGCCCGGAGATAATAGGCGTCGTAGTAACCGGCCGACAGGACGTAGGTGCCGATCATCACGCGGCGCTTGACCTCCGCACCGAAGCCCGCAGCGCGGGTGTTCTCATACATCGAGATGATATCGCCACCGCGCTCGCGAAGCCCATAACGAACGCCGTCATAGCGAGCGAGGTTGGACGACGCCTCGGCCGGCGCGACGATGTAGTAGGCCGGCAGTGCATATTTGGTGTGGGGAAGCGACACGTCGACGACCTCGGCGCCGGCGTCCTTCAGCCACTCGCGCCCCTTTTGCCACAAAGCATCGATCTCGGCCGGCATGCCGGAGACGCGGTACTCGGCCGGGACGCCGATCTTGAGGCCATTCACACCGCGGTGCACCGCGGCCTCGAAATCCGGAACGGGCCGGTCGACCGACGTGGTGTCTTTCGGATCGTGGCCGGCCATCGAACGGAGGAGCATCGCCGCGTCGCGCACCGTCCGCGCGATCGGACCCGCCTGGTCCAGCGACGAGGCGAAGGCGATGATCCCCCAGCGCGAGCAGCGCCCGTAAGTCGGCTTGACGCCGACGGTGCCGGTTAGCGCTGCCGGCTGGCGGATCGAACCGCCGGTGTCGGTGCCGGTGGCGCCGGCGGCGATCTGCGCGGCGACGGCGGCGGCCGAGCCGCCCGACGAGCCGCCCGGAACAGAATTCGCGTTGGACCCCTCCGCCCGCCAGGGATTGATGACGGGCCCGAAATACGATGTCTCGTTCGACGAGCCCATGGCGAATTCATCCATGTTGAGCTTGCCGAGCATGACCGCGCCGTCGCGCCAGAGTTGCGCGGTGACGGTCGACTCATAGTGCGGCGTGAAGCCGTTGAGGATGTGACTTGAGGCCCGAGTGAGAACGCCCTCGGTGCAGAACAGGTCCTTCACGCCGATCGGGATACCTTCCAGCGGACGCTCCTCGCCGCGCGCGATGCGTCCGTCGGATTCGGCCGCCATCGACAGCGCCTTGTCGGCCGTCACCTCGAGGTAGGCGTTGAGGCCCGCTGCCGCGGCAATGGCATCGAGATAGGCTCGCGTCAGTTCCGTGGCCGAAAATGCCTTGCCGGCGAGGCCGGCCCGCGCTTCGGCGATGGACAGCTGCGTCAATTCGCGGGTCACAACGCCCGCTCCCCGCGCGCCAACCTCTTCTCGTAGAACACGGAGTAGAGCGAGGCCGGATAGTCGAGAACGGGTCCGCAGCGCGTGAAGCCGTCGCGCTCGTACACGCGCCAGGCGGCGTAGTGGACATGCCCGGTCTCGATCACCAGGCGGCGCAGCCCCTCCGTGGTCGCAAGTCTCTCGATGGCGCCGAGGAGCCGGCCGCCGATGCCGCGGCCCTGATGCCCCGGCCTGACATACATCCGCTTCACCTCGCCGACGCCGCCGGGATGACGCCGAAGCGTTCCCGTGCCGACGGCGGCTCCATCAATTCGGGCGACGAAGACCGTCATGTCGGGCAAGGCCATTTGCTCCACGGTCAAATGATGGCAGAACTCGGGCGGAGTCAGCTGATGCAACACCGCGTCGAGCTCGCCGATCAGCGCTCGAACCTCGTCCTGAAGCGGGCTCTCCATTGCGATTGTCTCGCCCGCGATAGCGTTCGAGCTCACGGCGGCCTCCAGCACCATTATTCCACGACCTTCGGAACGACGAAGAAGCCATCGTCGGTTTCCGGCGCGTTGGCGACGACGTCTCCGGCGCGGTAGCCTTCCGTCACTTCGTCGCGGCGCTGCTTCATCGGCATAGGCTGCACCGAGGTCATCGGGTCGACCCCCGCGACGTCGACCTCGTTCAATTGCTCGACGAAGCTGAGGATCTCGTTCAGCGGAGCGCGCATTGCCTCCGCCTCCTCGTCCGTGACCGCGATCCGGGCGAGGCGCGCGACGCGCTTCACGGTGGCGGTGTCAACGGACATCGGGCTGCCTTTGCTGAATGGGCCGGAGAACGGCCGCCTATAGCACCGTCGCGGAAGCACCGGCAACCAAGTCGCCACGGCCGGGTTGCTACGCCGGCCAAGGTCCAAATATGCTCGGTGGGGCTCGGTAGTCTGGGGCTTGGACAGCAGGTTGGCAGATGAGAAGCGGATTCTACAGCGTTCGAAATGCAGGCGGCGACCAGGACCCTGCAGACGAGGAAGCCTACGGCCTTGCAATACTGGCGCATTTGAAGGACGGGCGCTTCGTCGGTGTCGACCCCGGTGGTTGCAAGGTAGCCGGTACTTACGAGACGCGCGAAGATGGGCGCACGGCGGTCCACCTCGCCTACACGTTCAAGGCAGGTGTTGAGCTCCCGAACGGGCTCGCTTTCGTCGAGCAGACAACCATCGAAAGCGACCTCGTCCTCGAAGCGGGCACGCTCGCCGGCGAACCGCAGGCCGTCGACATCGGAATCGGCCCGACTTTCATGCGCATCGAATGGCTGGCCGAGCCGGCATGAACACGATTTCCATCGCCGTCATGTGTCCGCAATTCAGGCGGCAGCAGTGACCGACGACGTCGAGGAACGGCTTCGGAAGCTCGGCATCGAATTGCCGACGCCGGTCGCTCCGGCGGCAAATTACGTTCCGGCGGTCATCTCGGGCCGGCTCCTGTTCGTTTCCGGCCAGATGCCGATCGGTCCGGACGGGTTGGCGTTCGCCGGCAAGCTCGGACGCGATTTCGATGTCGAGGCGGGCCGGCGAGCGGCGAGGCTGTCGGCAGTCAACGTCCTCGCTCAGGCGAAAGCTGTGCTCGGCCGGCTCGGCCGCGTGCGCCGCGTCCTGCGCTTGACCGGGTTCGTCAACGGCTCGGACGAATTCTCCGAGCCCCACAAGGTGCTCGACGGCGCATCGGAGCTGATGGTGCAGGCCTTCGGCGATCACGGCCGGCATTCGCGAACCGTGCTCGTCGCCGCAAATCTGCCGATGAACGCCGCAACGGTGGTTGATGTGATCTTCGAGGTCGACTGAGGGGACGATCAGTGGAGGCAGACCAGCGAAACAGGCCGGCGACGATCCGGGTCGCCTCGTCGATCGGCGAGATCGGGCGTGAGGCCTGGGACGCGGTCGCCAATCCGGGCTGGCCGAGCGATAGGCCGCTCGCTTCCGGCTGCGGTTCCGGCGTGCCCTACAACCCGTTCATCGCCTTCGACTTCCTGGACTGCCTCGAGCAATCCGGCTGCGCCACGAGGCGCAATGGTTGGACGCCACGGCACCTTGTACTCGAGGAGCAGCCCGGAGCCATCGCCGCCGCGATGCCGCTCTATCTCAAAAGCCATTCGATGGGCGAGTATGTCTTCGACCATGGCTGGGCCGACGCCCATCAACGCGCCGGCGGCCGCTATTACCCGAAGCTGCAGTCATCCGTGCCGTTCACGCCGGTGACCGGGCGACGCTTGTTGACGCCGCCCGGCGCCGAGGCGGCCGACCGGCGGCGAGCACTTGCAGAAGCGGCGATCGGCCTGGTGGGCCGGGAGCAAGCCTCCTCCGTCCACATTACCTTCATGCCGGAAGACGAGTGGGACGCCGCTGTGTCGTGCGGCTATCTCAAGCGCGTCGACCGGCAGTTCCACTTCGTCAATGACGGCTATCGCGACTTCGCCGATTTCCTCGCCAGCCTCGCATCGCGCAAGCGGAAGGCGCTGAAGCGGGAGCGCCGCGAAGCGCTTTCCGGCCTTACCGTCGATCTCCTCACGGGCAGCGACCTCACCGAAGCGGCCTGGGACTCGTTCTTTGCCTTCTACATGGACACCGGCGGCCGGAAATGGGGCCGGCCCTATCTGAATCGCCGCTTCTTTTCGATGATCGGCGAGCGGATGCCGGACCGGATCCTGCTGGTGATGGCCCATAACGGGCGCCGCTATATGGCGGGCGCGCTCAACCTTATCGGTTCGGAGGCACTATACGGCCGCTATTGGGGAACGACGGAGCACCGGCCGTTCCTGCATTTCGAGCTCTGCTACTATCAGGCCGTCGATTGGGCGCTTGCGCGCGGGCTGAGGCGCGTGGAGGCCGGCGCGCAGGGCGAGCACAAGCTCGCCCGCGGATACCTTCCCACCCCGACCTACTCGGCCCATTGGATCGCCGATTTGGGCTTCCGGCGGGCAGTTTCGGACTATCTCGCGCAGGAACGACGGCAAGCAGCGCTCGAAGCGAAGATGGCGGCGGAACACTCGGCTTTCAGACGGGCCGGCGGCTAGGTAGTGCCGGTCAACCGCTCCAGTACTGCCGCGTCGGAACGGCGTGCCAGGAGAATGATCACCACGGCCGCCGCCAGCGCGAACCAGGCATAGGGGAGACCGGCCGCCGCCATTCCCGCGAACGCGGCGAAGGAGATGCTTGTTGCGAGTTCGAGCATGTTGGCGCCGAGCGTCGAACTCCAGGAACGGCGGAACTCGGTCCGCCTGGTCGGCTTCTGCAGCCAAAGATTGATCATCGCCGCCGACCATGCCGAGGCGGCGGCCGACAACGAACCGATCAGCGCCGGCCAGGGCGCCAAGAAGGCGAACGCGATCATCAGCGGCCCGACCAGCACGCCGGGGACGAGAAGGGCCGTGGCGAGCTTCGCCCGCCAGAAGGCACGGATCGGGTGCGGCGCCGAAGCCAGAAGCTGCGGCGCGTCCTCCGCCGATATTGCGATCCAGGCAACGCTGCCGGCCAGCTGCCCGGCGAGGAGTGAGGCCGCGCCGGCCGCAACCGCCGGTGCGAAAGCCTCCGACTCGCCGCTGTCGGTCAGAATGACGACGGCCAACGGCACCAGGTAGAAGACGCGCAGCAAGACCTGCGAGAGCAGTCCGGGATCGCGGAACAGAAGCCGCAGTTCCTTGGCCATCGTCGCCCGAGCCAAGCTCGCCCCGAAGCGGGCGGTGTCGCGGCCCTTGCGGGAGCGCACGGTGTCGGCGCCCGACGCTGCCGCCGCGTCGCGGGCGAAGCGCCGGCCGACCCAGGCGGCGACAACAACGAAGGTGAGCACGGCGACGCCGAGGAAGACAAGGAGCGGCACCGGTGCGCCGAAGACCGCCTCCGCCGGCCAACGCGCGAAAGCCGGAAACGAATCCGCGCTGAGCAGATCGATCAGCCAGCTGCCGGTCAGCCGGTCGCTTCTGTCGTCGTCGCCGAGCAGGGTCGGTATCTGCGCGACGATGATGAAGGCGGCGCCGACAACGGCCGCCATCACCTGGGCCACGGTTCGGGTCCGCCGCGGACCGATGACGGCGAACAGAACGATGGCGATGGCGAGGCCGATGCCCGTCGAGAAGAGCCCCAGCGCCACCATCATCGGTAGCGCCGCCAGGATTTCCGGATGCCCCAGCACGGCCATCGGCAGCACGAAGGGCAGCACCAGCCCACCGAACAAGAGGACCGGCTGGATCGCCATGGCGACCGCGCGCACCACCAGGATGCGCGTTGGCGGTACCGGCGAGGAAAGCAGGAGATCAAGATCACCGCGCTCGTAAAAGGCGTCGACCGCTGACACCATCGTTTGCGACAGCATGAGGCTCAGCATCAACAGCAGGCCGGCGTCGATGATGAATGCGACCAGCGGCGTCGCGACAAGCTCGGTGTCGCGCAGCGCTATCGCGACGGGAACGCCGAGCGCGCCCGTGGCGACCGCGAGAATGATCCCGACAACCACCGGCACCGGAACGTTGAAACGCCGCTGTTTGCGGCGGCGGCGTTGAAACCAACTGCGCCACGTGACGCGCAGCTCATGCGCGATGAACCACGGGATCGAAGCGCGGGCGAACATCAGGCGATGTCAGGCTCCGACACGAGCTGCAGGAAGACGTCCTCGAGACTGGAGCGGCCGGCGCCGGTCTTGGCTCTGAGTTCCTCCAGCGTGCCCTCGGCAAGCAACCTTCCCTGGCTGATGATGCCGATGCGATCGGCAAGCCGTTCGGCGACCTCGAGGATGTGCGTGGTCAGGATAACCGAGTAGCCAGCGCGTGCGCGCGCCTGCAGCATGTCCTTGACGTGTCGCGCGATCGACGCGTCGAGACCGGTCAGCGGCTCGTCGAGCAGCATCAGCCGCGGGTCGTGGATCAGCGCGCCGGCGAGGATCGCTTTCTGTTTCATGCCGCGGGAGAATGTCTCGCAACGGTCGGCGCGGTTGTCCCAGAGCTCCAGGCCCTTGAGCAGCTCTTCCGCGCGCGCCGTCGCCACGTCGGCGGGAACCGACCAAAGCGCCGCGACGAATTCCAGATACTCGAGCGCCGTCAGCTTGTCGTAGAGAACGGGCTCGTCCGGCAGCCAGGCTATCATCTGCTTGGCGCGCTCCGGCTCCGCCAACACGTCCACGCCGAAGACGCCGATCGAACCGCCCGACGGCTCCAGAAGCCCCGCGACCATCCGCATCGTCGTCGTCTTGCCCGCCCCGTTCGGACCAAGCAGTGCATAGAGTTCGCCCGGGCGGATC
>CAYOBK010000054.1:0-10608 GCA_964402275.1 uncultured Bauldia sp. | reverse complement strand
GCCTTCGCCGAGTTCGATCAGTTCGACATTGTCCGAGACTTCCCGGTCGAGCGTCGTGACCGCTTCCAACTGATCGGCGAGCTGCTGCCGCTCGCGCATCATCGCCTGCGCCCGCTGCGGGTCGTCCCACAACGCCGGATCCTCGGCGCGCGCATTCAGCTCGGCGAGCCGGGCCTTGGCCCTGTCCCAGTCAAAGATGCCTCCTCAGCAGCGACATCGCCTGCTGGATCTGGTCGACGACTGCTTGCGTTTCGGCGCGCATGATTATTGCGGTCCAAGTTCGGGGACGGGCCGCGACCTTATTCGGCAATCAAACCGAGTCAACGGCGACGGCCACCATTTAAAGAACGATTCTGATCGCGCCCATGCGGCCGCTCGGCGGCGGAAATCCGTCAGCTGCCCGAGAAACGCCTCGGTCGAATGGCTGGCTGTTGCGATCCGATCTAGTAGAGGCCGCCCTGCCCGAGGCCGACGGCGCGGTCCGCATTCGGGTCGACGATCAGCGGCTCGCCAAGCGCGTCGACGAAGCCGATGATGGCGTAATTGTCAGGCGGGGACGTGCCAGGCTTGAATGCCTCGAGGAACGTCCCCTCGACGCCTGCCTGCGCCCGAAGGCCGGTGGCGCGATCGATCGGAATCAGTTGCATTCCGGGCGGAACGGCAAACGGAATCGGCGGCGAGTCGGCGAGCGCCACGCCCATAAATTCGGTGAACACAGGCGCGGCCAGAACGCCGCCCGTGTTGCCGTAACCGAGATTTTCCGGCTCGTCATAACCCATGTAGACGCCGACCACGAGTTCCGGCGAATAGCCGATGAACCAGGCATCGTGGTAATCGTTGGTGGTGCCGGTCTTGCCGGCGACCGGGCGGCCCACCGACCGCACCACCGTCGCCGTACCGCGCTGCACCACGCCTTCCAACATCGAGGTGATCTGATAAGCGGTCATCGGATCGAGAACCTGGGCGCGGTTGTCCTCGATGCGCGGCTCCTCCTGGCCGGCCCAGGCGATGTTGACGCAAACGGCGCAGACGCGCTCCTCGTGCTGGAAGATGGTGATGCCGTCGCGGTCCTGCACCCGGTCGATCAGCGTCGGCGTCACGGCGCGCCCGCCATTGGCGAGCACCGCATAGCCCGACACCATGCGCATCAGCGTGGTCTCGCCGGAGCCGAGCGCCATCGCCAGAACGGGGAGCAGATTGTCGTAGACGCCGAAGCGCTGCGCGTATTCGGCGACCAGCGGCATGCCCATGTCCTGCGCCAGCCGCACGGTCATGACGTTGCGCGACTGCTCGATGCCGGTGCGCAGCGTCGATGGCCCGTAGAATTCGTTCGAGTAGTTCTGCGGCCGCCAGACTTGGCCGGTGCCCTCCTGAACGATCTCGACCGGCGCGTCCATGACCACGGAGGACGGCGTATAGCCGTTGTCGAGGGCGGCGGCGTAGACGAACGGCTTGAACGACGAGCCCGGCTGGCGCTGCGCCTGCGTCGCGCGGTTGAACTGGCTGGCGGAGAAGCTGAAGCCGCCCACCATCGCCATCACCCGCCCGGTATGCGGATCCATCGCGATGAGCGCCCCGTTGATCCCGGGTTCCTGCCGCAGCCGGTAGATGCCCGGGGACGTCTCCTCGACGAACACGACGTCACCGATATCGAGCACATTCCCTGCCCAGGCATAGCCGTCGGGAGGAATCGTCCCGGTCAGCCTTTCACCGGACAGGCCACCCGTGGGATCGCGGCCTGGCTGCAGCCCGATCTCGACTGAACTCCCCGAAGTGCCGAGCACCACGGCAAGCCGCCACTCGAAGACGTCGGGGAGGCCACGGACGTCGCCGAGCGGCACGCCCCAATCCTCGCCGAGCTCGATCCGCGCCACCGGCTCGCGCCAGCCCTTGTCCTCGTCGAAGTCGACGAGGGCGTCCATCAGGACCCGCCGCGCTAGGATCTGCATATCGGGGTTGAGCGACGTCCTGACCGACAGACCGCCGCCATAGACCTCCTCCTCGCCATACCTGGCGAGGAGCTCGCGGCGTACTTCTTCGGTGAAATAGTCGGCGGCGCGGGTCGGAATGCCGCCGATCGCCGCCAGCTCGTCGGGATAGCTCTCGCGGAAATAGTCGGCGAAATGAGGGGCAAAATACTCCGCGGCGAAAATGTCGGGATTGTCGGCCTGAACGACGACGCCCAGCGGCTGGGCCTTCGCCGCCTCGCCCTCGGCAAGGGTGATGAACCCGTTCTCGACCATCCGGTCGATTACCCAGTTCCGCCTCTCGAGCGCCCGGTCGGGATAGCGGAACGGATGGTAGGTCGGCGGACCCTTCAACAGCGCGGCGAGATAGGCGCATTCGGCAATGGTCAGCTCATGCACCGCCTTGTCGAAATAGATCAACGCCGCCGACGCGACGCCGTAGGAGCGGAGGCCGAACTCGTTGGAGTTGAGATAGAGCTCGAGAATCTCGTCCTTGCTGAACGCGGTCTCGATCCTCAGCGCCAGGATCGCCTCCTGGATCTTCCTGTCCCAGGTCTGGTCGGAGGTGAGCAGGAAGTTCTTCGCGACCTGCTGGGTGATCGTCGACGCGCCGACGAGATTGGTGTCGGTCGGGGAGAACAGCCCCTGGACGTTCTGCAGCGCGGCGCGGGCGATGCCGAAATAGTCGAGACCGGAGTGGGAATAGAAGTTCTTGTCCTCGGCGGACAGCACAGCCTGGATCAGGCGCTCTGGGATCGACTCGATCGGCAGATACATCCGCCGCTCGCGGGCGAACTCGGCGACCAGCTGACCGTCGGACGCGTGCACCCGCGTCATGATCGCCGGCGAGTAATCGTTCAGGACCTCGTAGCTCGGCACTTCGGCCGAAATATCCGAGACGTACCAGGCAGCGGCTGCCGCAAGCGCTAGGAAAAGCACGGCTCCAATCCCGAAAACGTAGCCGACGAAACGAACGAACATCTCGATTCAGACCCAGCTTCCACCGCAGCGACCACTAATTCTGGCTTGTCGAACCGCACAGACTGGCGCCAATGGCAGGAAGCGGGGATTCGCCGCGTTTGGTCCAGATCGATTTTTCCCCAACGACCACCCGTTTGTCACTACACCTTTTCCCGAGCGACCGTCACGCCGGCCGCCCTCAAGCCGCAGGTTTCGGCCCAAAGTTGGGCGCCGAGAAGGCACAGCGGGGTGCGACACGCCGTTGCATCCCGGCCACAGCCGTCAGGGGGCGGGGAAACCGGCGACCCGGCTGGCGAAAAAACGGTTAACCGCGGCCACGACCGATGAGGCCGTCATGCGCTGCCAGTCCGGCGTTTGAAGGAGCGCCTCGTCCTGCGAATTGGTCAGGAACCCGAGTTCAATGAGGACCGAAGGCACATCGGGCGCCTTCAGCACCATGAAATCCGCCTCCTGTTGCGGATAGGGCGCAAGCCCGGTGGAGCCGCGCAGCTGCTCGACGATATTGCGCGCCAGCAGGATCGAGAAATTCTTGGTCTCGCGCCGCATGAAGTCGAGCAGGATGTCGGCGACCTCGTCGGTGGCGTCCTGGATGTTCACGCCGGCCAGGACGTCGGCCAGGTTTTCCCGCGCCGCTATGTCCGCCACCATCTGATTGGAGGCGCGTTCCGAAAGCGTGAAGATCGCCGTACCCCGCACGGCAGATTGCTGTGGATAGGAATCGGCATGGATCGAAAGGAAGATGTCGGCGTTGACCGCCCTTGCCAACTCGACGCGATCGGTCAGCGTGAGGAAGGTGTCGTCCTCGCGGGTCAGGATGACCTCGTAGCGCCCCGTTGCCCGCAACTGCGCCGCCAGCTCGAGCGAGAACGCCAGGACGATATTCTTTTCGTATGCGTTGTTGATGCCGATCGCACCCGGATCGATGCCGCCATGGCCGGGGTCGATGACAACGACCAGGCGTCCGTCCTCCCCGCCGACTCCGACCGGCGGCACCACGGCCGGATTGCGGTTTTGCTGATACGCGATAGCATCCGCAAGAAACGCCTCTCGCGACGTGCCGACGAGATCCAGGACAAGCCTGGCCGGCTGGCCGGCTTCGGGCTCGGTGACAAAGACGTTTGCGACCTCGACCGGACCCGTCACATCAAGGACTATACGTGACTGGCCGCGTGTGATCAGGCCGTAGCGGTAGGCCGAGACCATCGCAAAGCCGGTCTCCCCGGCTCCCGGCGCCAGCTGGAAACGAACCTCCGGCAGATCGATGACGATGCGATAGGGGTCGGCCAGGGAGAATACGCTCGGCTGGACGACCCCGCTGATGTCCGCCACGAAGCGGGTCCGCGTCTCGTCGCCGACAACCCGGGTCGCGGTCACCGTGTGGATTTCAGCTTGCGCGGAAGCGCCGGCCGCCCCGAAGGACGCCAGACCGAGCGCCAGAAATCCCAGAATCAGGCCGCGCGCCGCACCTGCCATGCTTGTGGCCACCGCCCCCCCGATCTCCACATGTCCGCCGAAATGCGAGTTCGGAACCCTAAACCATGACCGCCGAATGGTTAACCGCAGCTTGACCGGTTCGCCAACAGCTTTTCACACCTTAAACCGGTTGACCACTTGCCGCCTTGACGCCGGCTTGCAACACTGCATGGTTCGGCATAAAAGGGTTGAGCAAGCGTCCCTGATCGCTTGATTCGCTTGTTCTTCCGGGTATTTCCCGCCAAGCAGCCGATAGACGGCTCTGGTCGGGCAGCGAGTTGGCAGCGGTTCCCCGACGCTTGAAGCCGCGCGGTGCGGCCCCCATATCCGACCTGCACGCATCCCGGTGCCGGTTGGCGCAAGGTTCAGTTTGATGCGCCCCCTTTTCGGCGGGCTCAAGGATGCGGCCCAGATTTTATGTTTGATCTCGCCTCATCAAAGATTTCGCCACTCCCACGATGGTCATGGCCGACACGCTTGCCGATTCGGCATTGCGGGACCCCGAGCGCGTCGTGATCAACCCGTCCATCCAACCCCAATCAAGCGACATGGCTGACGCAGGCGCGCGGATCGTTATCGACAACCGCTGCCCCGTCACGCCGGGTCGCGAAAGGTCAACCCATGAAGAACAAGATGCTCATCGACGCAGGCCACCCGGAAGAAACCCGGGTAGTGGTCGTGCGCGGCGACCGCGTCGAGGAATTCGACTATGAATCAGCGACGCGAAAACAACTCCGCGGCAATATCTACCTTGCCAAGGTAACCCGGATCGAGCCGTCGCTCCAGGCGGCGTTCGTCGAGTATGGCGGCAACCGACACGGGTTCCTCGCCTTCTCGGAAATCCATCCGGACTACTACCAGATCCCGGTCGCCGACCGGCAGGCACTGCTGGAGGCCGAGGCCCGCGAGGCCGGCACGCGCAGCGGCGGTGT
Organism: uncultured Bauldia sp.; assembly: GCA_964402275.1. GTDB lineage: Bacteria > Pseudomonadota > Alphaproteobacteria > Rhizobiales > Kaistiaceae > JADLGL01. Next base: position 5,255 of record CAYOBK010000054.1, on the reverse strand, counting down.
CGAGCCCGACGCCGAACACCATCGCGATGCCGAACCATCGTCCGACGGCGTGCCGGTTGCCGAAGCAGAGGCCGCGCCGTCTGATGCCGACGAGACGCAACCGGAGGCCCGGGGCGAAGAGATCACCAAGCAGGAGGCCGACGACCCGCCGCCGCCGGACGATCGCGACGACGGCGATGAGGACCACGCCGAGGACCGGGTCGAGTCGGTCGGCGCCGAGGACGCCCTCGAGGAATTGCCCGAACGCCGCCGCTCGCGCGCCCGGCAGTACAAAATCCAGGAAGTCATCCGGCGCCGGCAGGTCCTCCTTGTCCAGGTGGTCAAGGAAGAGCGCGGCACCACGGGCGCCGCCCTCACCACCTATCTATCGCTCGCCGGCCGCTATTCGGTCCTGATGCCGAACACGGCGCGCGGCGGCGGTATTTCCCGAAAGATCACCAATCCCACAGACCGCAAGAGGCTGAAGGATGTTGCGTCCGACCTCGAGGTGCCGGAAGGGATGGGCGTCATCCTCCGCACCGCGGGCGCCAGCCGCACCAAGGCGGAGGTCAAGCGCGACTTCGAGTATCTGCTCCGGTTGTGGGAAAGCGTCCGCGAGCTGACGCTGAAGTCGACCGCCCCGACCCTCGTCTATGAAGAGGGCAGCCTGATCAAGCGCTCAATCCGCGATCTTTATAGCCGCGACATCAGCGAGATCCTGGTCGCCGGCGAAGACGGCTACCGCGAGGCCAAGGATTTCATGCGCATGCTCATGCCGAGCCATGCCAAGAACGTTCAGCCCTATCGCGACTCACAGCCCGTCTTCGCGCGGTTCGGAGTCGAGACCCAACTCGACGCGATGTTCCTGCCGCAAGTTTCGCTGCCGTCCGGCGGTTACATCGTCATCAATCAGACCGAGGCACTCGTGTCGATCGACGTGAACTCCGGGCGCTCGACGCGCGAGCACTCGATCGAGGATACGGCGCTGCAGACCAATCTGCAGGCATCCGAAGAAGTGGCCCGTCAATTGCGGCTGCGCGATCTGGCCGGTCTGATCGTGATCGACTTCATCGACATGGAGGAACGCCGCAACAACCGTTCGGTGGAGAAACGGTTGAAGGATTGCCTGAAGGATGATCGCGCGCGGATCCAGGTTGGCCGGATCTCGCATTTCGGCCTCCTGGAGATGTCGCGGCAGCGCATCCGAACCGGCGTCCTCGAAAGCACCAGCGAGGTCTGCCCGCATTGCATGGGCACCGGGCATGTCAGGTCGGCCGCGTCGGTGGCGCTCCATGTCCTGCGTTCGCTCGAGGATCACCTGTTAAAGGGCGTCACCCACAATCTCGACGTTCGGACGCGGACCAAGGTCGCGCTCTACATCCTCAACCAGAAGCGCGCCCATTTGTCGGCGCTCGAGCAACGCTTCGGTCTCAACATCAACATCGTCGCGGATGAGACCGTAAGCACGCCGGCCCATTTCGTGCTCGAACAGGGCGACCCCGTCGGCGCCCGTCCGCTCGTGCAACCGGTCTCAATTCGGCCGACGTCCGTTGCTCCCGAACATGAGGACGAAGCGGTCGCCGACGCCGAGGCGGAGGAGGATGAAGACCTTCACGACCGGGAACAGCCGACGGAAAGTCAGGATCGCAAGAAGAAGCGCCGCCGGCGCCGGAAGCGCGGCGACGCCCCCGGCCTGACGGCCGAGGCGGCGCAGACCGCGGGCGAAGGCGAACTCGAGACGGACGAGAGGGCGACCGAAGCCGCGGCATCGGAACAGCGGTCGAGCGACGGCGGATCGCGACGGCGGCGCCGCGGCCGGCGTGGCGGGCGTCGTGCCAAGCGCGGCACCGGCCGACCGCCGGCGGCGAATGGCGTGCAGACGGCGACGCCATCCCCCGACGCCTTGGAGATGAGCCGAGCCTACCAGATCGCCGAAGAGCTGACCGAAGCGCCCGAGCCCGCATACCAGGAGCCAAGCCGTTCGGCCGCCGAGGAACCGGAGGCATCCGACTACGCGGCGCCCGAATCATCACGCGATCAGAGCGAACCGCCCCCTCCGAGCGAAGCCACGAAGACCGGCGAAGCGGAGGCCGGCGAGCAGCAGCTGCCGCCCAAGGCGGAACGGCGCGGCGGCTGGTGGCAGCGGCGCGGCTTTTTCTAGCCGCTTGGCCGGCCTCGGAATGCCGGTTAGGGTAGCGGCATGAAACGGCTGCTGCTGCAATTCTTTACCTGGTGGAACGGGCAAACGCTCGGTACCCGATTCTACACGTGGCGGAAGGGCACGCCGGTCGGCACCGACGCGGCCGGCAACCGCTACTATGTCGACCGCAAGACCGACCGCCGCTGGGTGATCTATGCGGATTTGGTGGAAGCATCGAACGTGCCGCCGGGCTGGAACGCCTGGCTGCATCACACCGCCGACGAACCGCCGGCCGCCGACTACAAGCCGTGGTCCTGGGAGAAACCCCATCTCCCGAACATGACGGGAACGCCGCTGGCTTACCGCCCGCCGGGCTCCATCCTGACCCCGGAAAGGCGGCCGCGGGTCACGGGCGACTACGAGCCCTGGAAGCCATAACTTCGGCCACTCCGGCCTGACCGGTCTCCGCCACACCGCGAACCGGTGCAGGGGAGCGTAAAGCTCGGCCAATGCCGCTATTCTCGGCGGGATGAGTGTTCAGCGCGGACGCCCGCCCTACCCCGACATCCTGACGCCGGCCGAGTGGCAGGTGCTCAATCTTGTCCGCCACGGCCTCGGCAACCGCCGGATCGCCGCGCTTCGGCGGACGAGTGTCGATGCGGTGAAATTCCATGTCGCCAACATCCTGTCCAAGCTCGACGCCGCAGACCGGACGGAGCTCAAGGCCTGGACGGGCATCCCGGCGGACAGCCCGCTTGTCAACTCAGGCAACGCAGCAAGGAGCAATGACATGAACGCCCCGAGCCTCGGCGCGATCGGGCAGATCGCCCGCGAAGTGAGCGACGTCCGCGAATCGGAGCGCTGGTACCGCGACGTGCTCCGGCTGCCGCATCTGTTCACCTTCGGCAATCTCGTCTTCTTCGACTGCGGCGGAACTCGGCTTTTCCTGACGCCGCCGGAGAACGGCACGGTGAAGCCGCAATCGGTGATCTATTTCCGCAGCGACGACATTCAGGCCTCCTATCAGGACCTGTCCGGCCGCGGCGTTGACTTCGAAGGAGCGCCCCACCTCATCCATCGGCACGGCGACGGATCGGAGGAATGGATGGCCTTCTTCAGGGATCCGGACGGCCACCTGCTCGCGTTGATGCAGCGGACCAAGCCAAAGACCTGAGTTCACCACGGCTTCGTCCCGCGATAAATAATGACGAGTGTGGCGGGGCTACATCGCCGGGGGTGAATCACGGTGACGACGGTTTGAAGCCGCCCGCGGTCTTGTTGACTCGGGGCCGACTCGGCCTAGGCTGGAATTCGTAATTGCGTGGCGGGTTCCAGGGCCCGCGATTTCAGCAAAATCGGCAGTGGAAAACGGTCCGGCCGGCGGTCGCGTCGACAGCAGGTCTTGTTTTGGCTGAGCAATAAGTAGTGGCATTAAGGAGCGATAAACACTATATCTGGTAGTTCTGGGTTCGGCCGTCGCGGGGCGCGGCCAAGGTCAATGGATCGGCGGGACGCGCGGTCTCGTTCGGCGGATAATGGGGGCAAAGAGAAGACTGATGCGGATCGAACGGCGGTACACAAAGCAAGCTACATCTCCCTATGACGGGGTCGCGTTCCGTACGACGAAGAGCGAGATACGGAACCCCGACGGCTCGGTCGTTTTCCTGTTGGAGAACATCGTCGTCCCCGAAAGCTGGAGCCAGGTCGCCGCCGACATCATTGCCCAGAAATATTTCCGCAAGGCCGGCGTCGCGGCAAAGCTGAAGCCGGTCGAGGAGAACAGCGTTCCCTCGTGGCTTTGGCGCTCCGTCCCGGACGAGGAAGCGCTCGCCAAATTCCCCCAAGACAAACGCTACGGCAGCGAAACCGATTCGCGGCAGTTGTTCGACCGTCTCGCCGGGGCCTGGACCTATTGGGGCTGGAAGGGCGGCTATTTTAGTTCGGAGGAAGCAGCCGCCGCGTTCTACGACGAGATCCGATACATGCTGGCGACGCAGAAGGCGGCGCCCAACTCGCCGCAATGGTTCAACACCGGGCTGCACTGGGCCTACGGCATCGACGGTCCGAGCCAGGGCCATTTTTACGTCGACCACGAGACCGGCGAGGTGCTGGCGTCGACATCGGCCTATGAACGGCCGCAGCCGCATGCATGCTTCATCCAATCGATCTCCGACGACCTGGTGAACGAAGGCGGCATCATGGACCTTTGGGTCCGCGAGGCCCGTCTCTTCAAGTATGGCTCGGGCACCGGCACCAATTTCTCCTCGCTCCGCGGCGAAGGTGAGCGGCTGTCGGGCGGCGGCAAATCGTCGGGTCTGATGAGCTTCCTCAAGATCGGCGACCGCGCCGCCGGTGCGATCAAATCCGGCGGCACGACGCGCCGCGCCGCCAAGATGGTGGTCGTCGACGTCGATCACCCCGACATCGAGCAGTACGTCAACTGGAAGGTGAAGGAGGAGCAGAAGGTCGCTGCCCTGGTCACCGGCTCGCGCATCGTCGCGCAGCACCTGAGGGCGGTCATGCGCGCCTGCGTCAATTGCGACGGTCCCGGCGATGCCTGCTTCGACCCGGACAAGAACCCGGCGCTGAAGCGCGAGATCCGCGCCGCCAAGCGCAATTCGGTGCCGGAGAACTATATCGGCAGAGTCATCCAGTTCGCGAAGCAGGGCTATACCTCGCTCGAGTTCAGGACCTACGACACCGACTGGGATTCGGAGGCCTATCTCACGGTTTCAGGCCAGAACTCGAACAACTCCGTCTCGCTGAAGGACGATTTCCTGCGCGCCGTCGAGAGTGACGGCGACTGGAACCTGACCGCCCGCAAGGACGGCCGCGTGATGAAGACGCTGAAGGCGCGCGACCTGTGGGAAAAGATCGGCCACGCCGCCTGGGCCTCGGCCGATCCGGGCCTGCACTTCAACACGACGATGAACGACTGGCATACCTGCGCTTCGGCCGGGGCGATCCGCGCGTCGAACCCGTGCTCGGAATACATGTTCCTCGACGACACGGCCTGCAACCTCGCCTCGATCAACCTGCTGCCCTACCGGCAGACGGGCCGCGAGGCGGGCGAGACGGCCGGACACATCGACATCGCCGCCTACGAGCACACCGTGCGGCTGTGGACGATGGTGCT